>DMRV01000247.1 GCA_003456455.1 Flavobacteriales bacterium | reverse complement strand
GTAATTTGCGGGGGAATCAGTAAAGGTTTTTACAGCCGCGTCTAAAGATTGGATGATTTGAGATTCGGTTGGGTTGATTAGCAAATCAACGTTATCTGATTCGAAACCATATTTGTCAATGAGTACATCACGTAGATTCTTTGCATCAGTTACTGGATGTTCCAGGTCTCTGATGTTGGGGTCTTCATAATCCTCAACAGCGAAGATAATTGCATGGTAGCTGATTTCCTGCCCTAATGCTTCGTCAGAATTAGTTGCTATAGGATTTGCACCTCGAGTCTCTTCTGTTGGACTTTGTGCTGTAAGCTGACCAACAAAGAAGAGCAACAGAATACTAATACTACATCTCATTATTAAGCGGTTTTGGGTCATTTATTTTAGCATCCAAGACTAAATATCTCTCAGTCTCATATGCTAAAGGTATCAGCTTTTGAGACGGGTCTTACCTCATCAGCACAAACCCAGCCCATTTGTAAGGGTCATTTGGGTATTTGCCACGCATCACCTTTTGGGCATGTTGGTATGAGTCTTTAATGCTGTGGTCGCTGAAGTAATGACCGTAAAATGCCTCCATGAACTCCGCTGTTTCATTGTCCGGAACCTTCCAAAGGCTCATAAGTAGATTATCTGCACCCGATGCCCTAAAGGCCCGCTGCAGCCCGAATACTCCCTCACTTCCTTGTATTTCACCCAACCCGGTCTCACAAGCGCTCAACACCAGTAGTTCGGTATTCCGTAAAGACACGTATGTGGCCTCCTTGGCTGTAAGAACCCCGTTGTCAACCCCACTGGGTAGATTCTGTCCAGTCAAGTATGTATTGGCTCCTGAGAATAGGATTCCCGCTCGGTACAATGGGTCGTCTGATAGTTTGAAGCTGCTTCCTTGATTTCCTATCATTATACCATCGCGCTTCTGCTTATCTGGGTCAGGATAAAAGAAACCGTGGGTAGCAAGGTGGACTATGTCCGGAGAGTTTCCTCCCAATGCTTTGAAGCGCTCCTCCAAGGCATCGTTGCCAGTATGTGTGGTTACCTGAATATCATTCTCCTTAGCGAGAGCACCTATGGTCTGAACTTCCTGCAATGTTCCTGGCAAGTTGCTCCATGTTTCTCCACCTTTTTCAAGGTCAGGTGGCAGGTCTCTGGAGTAGAGGTCTAAACCAGTGGTAATAGCTAGCTCCTTCATCTCAAGTGTATCCATGCTATAATTCATTCCACCGAACAGAACCATGTTCTTGGGTCTGTCATTACTGGACGATCTTGTAAGTACTGCTGTGCTGCTTACTCTGTTCAGGTCATAGCGGTCTGACAGTAACGAGTCTCGAGAGTAAGGTATGGCACTGAATGACAGCTTGTGCAATGAACCACTGGGTGAGAAGTACACTCGGTCAACTCCTTCCAGCAAACTGTCCAGTGGCGACCAGACCAGATTATACAGGTCTTCTCCATAGCTTACGGTGGCATCGGATACAGGAACCGCTCCTCTGTATAGCATTGATATGCTCGCAGTGGTATCAAAGAGCGCATCCAGCTCTTTCTGCTCAAAAAGGGTGACCATGTGAGGGTAGGGGTCCTCTGCTCTTAGAACCAACGCTGTGTAAAGGGTGCTATCAGTCCAGTTCCCTGTTGAATCGATGTACTCGAAGGATGAGAACTCTATGGCGGCCTCATCAGGAGCCAGTTCGTTCTGCACCATATCCCATGTCACTTGTTCTCTCAACTCCTTAAATTCCTCAGATAGTCGACTCAACTGCTTTTCCAATTTATCGGCTTCCTCTTTATCCTTGGTTGCCTGGGTTCTTGTATCAATTATACCACGTACTATACTTATCTCTCTTTGATTTGAACCAAGGGCATTCAATACGTTCAATTTTACAGTTGTATTCTCTCTTCCGGATAAAAGGCTTGTAATCTCTTTAACCGCCATTCTTACCCCTGCAACTTTCACTCCATCGATAGCTAAAACTCTATCGCCCCCAGATAATGAACTGGAGTATGCTGGACCGTTCTTCATCACCCCTCTAATTATGAGAGTGTCATCCGGAAAATCAAACGAAATACCGATTCCGATGAATTTAACACCAGGCTCATTTTCGGGTGCTGGATTATTAGCAAGACTGAGATTTAATTTCATCCATTTCTTGTAGTCTGCTGTTCTTGATGTGTCTGGACTGTTCTCTAAGTGATTACGAAGACCAATACTTCCTTGAAGAATCATGTCTTTAATTCCCAATTCCAAGTCAAAGAAATTTGTCGAAATCGAATTCTTCTGGGTATAATAATAATGGTAGAGACTTCTCCAATGCTGGAAGTGATAATTGAAATCGTTCAAATAATCCATCTTCTCCTTCTCAGACATGAAGTAGAAATTCTCGTTAATCAGTGAAAGTCTTATCTGCTGTTCTTCTGTGTAGAGAGCAGCAGCTTCGTTATGTTTCCCAATCTTATTATAGATATAACCCAGTTCGCTTATGGAGCTCACGTAAGAGCTATGATTTTTACCAAAGTTTACCAGCCTAATATTCATTGCTTTGATTGCGTAGCTTTCGCTAAGCGAGTCGTTTCCTTGCTTAGAGTAGATATAAGAAAGGTTAGAAAGTGCCAGTGCACAGTTGATACCGCTGTCCAACTTTAGTGTGCGATACAGCTCGATTGATTCAACAAGAAGCTCTTGGGCCTTCTCTTCGTCCTGCAACTCAATTAGTGCAATAGCCCGATTATTTAAATTGAGAGCGTAATCAGTAGTGAGGTTTCTGCCATTTCGTTCGAGAAATTCTTGCTCCTTTTTATACGTTGTAAGTTGATTATCCCAATCTCCAACTTGACCGTAGCCATAAGCAATATGTGAAAGGATGTCACTGTATTCTTGGTAATCCTCAGATTCTGATTCAAGAACAAGGCTTTCTGCCAATAATGTATACTGAAAGCCTTTATCGTAATTACCGAATTCAAAATAAAACACCCCCAAACTTGATAGTGCGATCCAATACTGTGGATGAGACTCCCCTAAAAGTTCTTTCGACAACTCAATTGATTGAAGGTAATAGTTTTCCGCTTTTTCATATTCGCCAATTGCTCTGTAGAGAGTGCCAAACGATAAAAAGAGTTTAGATAAGTTACTATGATTCTCGGCTGATAACTCAACCTGTAAGTCATAGGCATTTAAAAGTTCGCGCTCTGCTTCATCATAATTTCCTTGCTTTAAAAAGGCAGTTCCGAGGCTATTTCTTATCGCTATTTCGTTTGATGTCGTTTTGTTCAATTTGCTTAAATCATTCAATGATTTCCTGTAGTATTTCACTGACTCATCCAACTTTCCTGTAATCATATACAGATCACCAAGTCCTGAGTAAATTGCATAAGTCTGAGGATTGTACTTTAGTTCAGCTTCGGCTGATGTAGAGTCAGACGCCAACATATCTAATGCCCGGAAAAATAATTCCTCGGCTCTACCTATTTCTCCTATGCTAACTGACACTACAGCAACGTTACTTAGCAATGTTAATAGCCGCGGATCACCTGGGTTTAATTTTCCAGATTCAATCATTTCTATCATTCCATCTAAACAGTACTCGAAGTAATACTTTGCTTCATGATAATCACCAAGCTGAAAATTGAGCAATCCAAGACCACTCGCAGCAACAAAGTAGGTGTCGTCAATTTCCCTGTTTTCATTGTCATATATTGCAATAACGCTCTCATAAAGCTTAAACGCAGATTCAAAATCATTCCTTGCTGAACTGACATAAGCTAGATGGCAGAGGAAAATTCCTAGGAAATTAGCTTCATAATTATTGGCCTTTTTAGCGGCCGACAGGGTCTGGTAAGAAATCTCTTCAACTTTATCAATATCACCAGTAGAAAAATATCCGTACGCCAAGCTCGTGGCAGCATAGAGGTATTCATATTCTAACGTGTCCTCCTGTGTTGAAACTGCTAACGCTTCTTCGCCAACTCTAATAGCATCCTCTACGGCACCGTTAAAAAAGAAGATTTGTGCCTGGACCATTAATTCTTGAAACTCAAGACGTCTGTCGGTCTTGTGAGATTCGGGCAGATTGCTTTCCAGCAACATTGCTTTTGTCAGATACTCTCTTTCTTTCTGAGACTCTTCTTTCAAGGAGTATAGTGCTGAGAGACCTTTGAGACAGGAAAGCTTGATTTCAGTGGTGTCTAAATCCAATGAATCACAAATATTTATTGCTTTCAGATACTCAACTTCAGCAAGGTTTAGATCTCCTGTTTGATGAATAATTCTAGCTTTTCCGTATTCGGTGTATTGCCCCAGACAATTTAATGTGCTGGTGGTTATTAGTATAAATAACAACAGTCTCATTTACTAAAGGTATGGGATTTAGAGACTGGCTAAAAGTTATTCGGCAGCCAATTTTGAAGGCTTCTTCTTAGCACATAAGAATATTAAGACTGCAATAGCAATAAGATCTATCCAAATGAGGTCCAAGTAGTCATGCGTGTATGGTGATTGCCGTGCTAACCCGAAAAGAGACCCTATCGAAAAAGCCGCACCTAAAGGAATCAGCGAGATTTTTTTCCATCCTTTTCTATAGGCTATTACTGTTAATATAATTTCAATTAATAACATGGTGTTCTAATTATTTGATATTGATGTGTTTCACCTTTTTGAAGCATACTTGCTTCCAGGTTTTAACATTAATACCCATGTTGTAAAAAGGTAACCAAGTAGGCTCAGAGACTTACCTCATCAACACAAACCCAGCCCACTTGTAAGGGTCATTCGGATACTTATCCCGCATGACCCTTTGGGCATGATGATAGGAATCTGGAATGGTGTGGTTGCTCAAATATTGGCCGTAGAATGACTCCATGAACTCGGCTGTTTCTTGATCTGGCACCTTCCACAGACTCATCAGCAGATATTCAGCTCCTGCTGCCTTAAATGCTCTTTGGAGACCGAATACTCCTTCACTGCCCTTGATCTCTCCCAGTCCTGTCTGGCAGGCACTCAGTACTACCAATTCGGTATTTATCAGGGGTACATAGGTGGCCTCTCTTGCCGTCAAGATTCCGTTCTCTGCTGTTGTTGGTTCGTTGCCTGTCCACGATGCATTTGCTCCCGAAAAAAGTATCCCAGACCTGTTCATTGGATCATCCGATACTTTGTAGACATTAGGGCGATCTTCCAGAAATCCATTCAGACGTCTGTCTGCTTGTTTCTTCTCTGGATCAGGAAAAAAGAAACCGTGCGTTGCAATATGAAGTATGGTAGGTGAGTTCTTCCCGCCCAAATTCTTGTAGCGTTCCTCTATGGCTTCTTCTCCCAAGTAAGCTGTAGTTCGAACACCGGCATCCTGTGCAATGCGAGTAATGCCTTCCACCTCTTGTCGAGTACCTGGCAAATCAGACCATTCCTCGTTTCCTCGGCTAAGATCCACTGGAACTCCTCTACTGCGGATATTCTTGGTGCTTATGTTTTGGGCAAGGTTCTGCAGTTGGGTGGTATCCATACTGTAATCCATTCCTCCAAAAAGTACAACATCAGAAGGTGGTCGTTCTTCCCTTTCAAAAGTGATGGCCGCGGTGCTTCCAACTCTATTCAGTTCATAACGGTCCATCAGCAGACTGTCCTCTGATATAGTTAGAGCACTGAAGGATATCTGATGAAGTGAACCACTGGGTGAGAAGTGAATCTTGCTTACCCCTTGAAGGTGTTCTTCCAATGGTGCCCACACTAAATCGTATAGCTCATTTCCGTAATTGGTTGTCTGTTCTGCTACTGGAATAGCCCCTCGGTAAAGTAGCGCAATCCTTTGCCTATCATCAGTTTCCATCTCAGTTAATGCATCCAACTGACGCTGCTCGAATAGGGTGACCATACGCGGACAGGTATCTCCCGACCTTAGAATCAAAGCTGTGTAAAGCGTGCTGTCCGTCCAATTTCCCAAGGAATCTATGTACTGAAAGGAACTGAACTCAATTGAAGCTTCATCTTCTGACAACTCATCTCGAACCTTCTCCCATTTCGAACGTATTAAACTCTCCATAAATTCTTCGGACGCGCGACTCAGTTGCTTCTCTAGTTGCTCAGCTTCTTCAATCTTTTTTGTCCGCTCACTTTTTGAGTCTACTACAGAACGTGTGATAGTTATTTCCCTGTTGCTAGTATGGCTCGCATCTTCCACTGAAAGCTTAACAGTAGTATTTTCGCTTCCTTTTAACATTCGAATAATTTCAGAAAGAGGCATACCAACTGCAGCAACCTGAATTCCATCAACTGAAAGAACTCGGTCGCCAACAGTTAAGGATGTGGTTGCAGATGGACCATTTTCCATAATCCCTGTAATAATCATGGTGTCATTCGACATCTTTACATTTACACCAATACCAACGTATTTCGAACTACCACTATTAACTATTTCAGGATTCTTGGCTAAGCTTTGGCTTAGACTTAACCACCTTTCGTAGGAACTACGTATTGTAGTATCATCTTTACTCTCAATTACATTTCGCATGTCAGTATTTGAACGAAGAATCATACTCTTGACACCTAGTTCCAAATTGTAGTAGTGCCTTGATACTAACGGTTGATGGAGGTACGCCCAAGCGTAAAAGCTTTTCCAATATTTGAATATATATTCTTCATGTGACAGGTAATCCGATTTCTCTTGCGTTGACATGATTGGCATATTCGCCAACATGTTATCGACAATTTTTAACGGAACCTCGATGAGCTTTGCGGATAATTGTTTCGAACTACCCATACGTTGATATAAAAATCTGAGATCTTCTAAACCGTATAAATAGTCAGAGCTCGATTCCCCGTGCAACTTGCGCCTAATTTCAAGAGCTTGGAGCGCGTACATTTCCGCCTTTGCATAATCTCTATGATGAAGAGAGTGTAGCGAAGAAAGATTTTTGAGTGTGCTTGCCACCGCGGAACTTTCGAACCCAGATGTTCTGCGTTTTATGGCCAATGATTCTAGATACAAATCCTCCGCCTTGTTCAAGTTGTTCATTGATGCGTTAACAAGGCCTAAATTATTTAGCACTATCCCAATGGAAGAACTATCGACAATTGAACTCGTCTTAAAGAGCTCCAGAGCTTTGAGCAAATATTCTTCGGCACGAGAATAATTACCCATCTTTTCATTGACATTAGCGAGATTGTTGAATGTAGTTGCAACTAAATCGCTGAATTCTCCCGCAGTAGTGTCTAATAACTCCTGAGCTTGCTCCCAGTAGTTCACTGCTTTGGTAAAACTGCCGAAAGTGCTACAAAGCATACCCAAATTACTCAGCGTTATGGCTTGGTCGGTAATAGCATCATTCTCCTGAAAAACTTCCAGAGCAGCCAAGTAGCTGCGTTCTGCTTTCGAGTATAAACCCAAATCGGCATAAACCAGTCCAAGGTTATTAAGCGTAGAAGCGTATCGAGAGCTGGATACACCAGCCGTTCTCAGGAACCCTTCCAATGCCTTCTTGTAATGGTCTACAGCTTTTTCATATTCACCTAAAGCACGACAAACCTGTCCAAGGTTATCGAGTAGTATCGCTAAAGTGTTGGAATACAGATCCGATTCATTAGTTAGTTGTAGGGCTCTCTTATAAAATTCGCGAGCCTCTAGGAAATCACCTTTTTTTGAAAAGAGCAATCCAAGATTGTTAAGGATGATTCCATAATCTGCATCAGGTTGCCAGGAATTAGTATGGTACAGTTGAGCCGCTGTCATTAGGTTCAATTCTGCTTCATCATTCTTTCCAAAGTCTGTTTGTAATCGACCTAAATCGTTCAGAATCCTACAGTAAAACCTAGAGTTATTTAGTGGACTTTTCTGTACTTTCTCAATGATATATGCGTAGTAGTTTTCTGCTTGTCCAAATTCCCCCAGTTGATCAGATATTGTAGCTAGCACTTGGATACGGGCGAGGTAAACTGAGTCTGTTTCGGCAAGAAAATCGCTCAACAGTTCAGCAGCTCGTATCTGATAAGTGAGCGCCTGTCGCAGTTCCCCATTGTTGTAATGCATCATTGTAATTCTATCCAGTGATTCAACTTTGGAATTCAAATTCCTTAAGGCGCCTGAATCTTGACCTGAGGCCACCAAAACCATCAACTGGATCAGTACCACGGGCAATGGAAATCTTAAACAGGTTGACATCGAATCATCTTTATCTCATTAGCACAAACCCCGCCCATTTGTAAGGGTCATTTGGATACTTATCCCGCATGGTTCTTTGGGCATGGTGATAGGAATCTGGAATAGTATGGTTGCTCAAATATTGGCCGTAGAACGACTCCATGAACTCGGCTGTTTCTTGATCTGGCACCTTCCACAGACTCATCATCACGTATTCTGCTCCTGCTGCTTTGAACGCTCGCTGCAGTCCGAACACGCCTTCACTGCCTTTAACCTCTCCCAATCCTGTCTCACAGGCACTCAGCACAACCAGTTCCGTGTTTGTCAGTGGGATGTAAGTAGCCTCATTAGCTGTCAGGATGCCATCTTCCTTCCCGTCTGGAACCTCTCCGTCTTGCCACCTGTGATTGGCTCCTGAGAATAACAGGCCTGCTCGATTGAGTGGGTCATCTGAGTAACGGTAGACCTGCTCTCTGTCTCCCATCATCTGCATCATCCTGTCCCGCTCATGATCACGCTGTGGGTCTGGGAAGAAAAAGCCATGGGATGCGATGTGCAATACCGTTGGTGAATTCTTGCCTCCCAAAGATTTTATCTGCTCCTCTGTGGCTTCTGTTCCTGTGTAGGTCTTCACATTGATTTTCTTACTGCTCGCAATGCTGGCGATACTTTCGGTCTCTTTTAAAGTACCGGGCAGATAGGTCCATGAGGTGTTGCCTCTGTCAAGGTCGAATGGCAATGCTCTCGACACAAAGTTTTCAGATAATTCAGAATCGACTTTCGCTGTTTCCTTCCATTCGTATTCTATACCTCCAAAAAGCGCTATTTCCTTCGGTTTGGTCTGCTCACCTTCCTTATCAAGCAGTTTGGCAGTCGTGCTCAGTCTGGCGAGTGTGTATCGGTCAGAAAGAAGAGTGCCTTTATCATCGTACGGAATAGCAGAAAGTGCTATACGATGCATCAGTCCCGAAGGTGCAAAATAAATCTTGTCTCCTTCATTAAGAAGGCTGTCCAAGGGTTTCCAAAGCAGTTCATACAATCGTTTTCCATAGCTGAACTTGTTGTTTTCTCCAACTCTAACAGCCCCTCGATAAAGATTGGCTATCACATCTTTTTCCGAACCATCGGTACTATGAAAAAGACTATTCAATTGCCTCTCCTCACAAAGCTTCACCATTATCGGACACTCATAATCGTTCCGTAAAACCAACGCAACATACATTGTGCTGTCCGACCTAGTACCGTCAGTCCTGCAATAGGGAAATGAACTAAATTCAATAGCCACGTTCTTGTCACTTAGCTGTGATTTAACGTCAGACCATTTGGCCTTTCCAAGCATTTGGGATTTTGCAAAGGTGTGGGATAATCGAGTAAGTTGCTTTTCTATGTTTTCAGCATTTACGTTTATAGAATCAATATCGAACTGATAGTTTATATTGGATGACAAACTTTTTTGTAACACTATTTTCTTTAAGGCTTGCCATTGGTTAAAAAGATTCAAAGATGGGCTTGGACCGTAACTAGCCAGACGATTTCTCATTCTTAAACCAGAATTTAGAATCAATCCCTTAGACACCAATTCTTGATCATAACCTAAACCGTCTCTTAATTGATGTTGATGGTGCCAATCCCAAATGAAACTTGAGATTCCATTAAATCTGTGAAAATATTTGTTGGAATATTTCTCTTTCTCGTGCTCGCTTAAAAAAGAAAAGTCGGTTGCAAAAGTGTTTACTTGCAACTTGAATAATTTCGAGTATTCTAAAAAGCCCTGATTACTTCTTTGTGCTTTTCTATAGAGAAGCCCCAAGTTTTCTATAACCGTAAGACAATTACGACAATTCGTTTCTTGAAATTGCGTAGAGTTTGCAAGGGCAGATTTATATAAACTTTCTGCTTCCGCAGTTTTACCTTGTTTCCACAGGATTAATCCAAGGTTGTTTTCTTGAAACCCATCGGAACGACTTGTATTATTGGCGGTTCCTCGAATACTCATTGCCTTTCTTTGAATCTCCTCTGCTTTTTCATAGTCTCCAATGTGGACGTAAAACTGTCCTAGATTACCTAATGTGATTACCGTTTGTGGATGGTCTTTACCATAAACAGCATTCTTAATATTCAGTATCCGATCATATAAAGCCTCTACCCAATCATAATAGTCGTTGCTTTGATACAAGAGAGCTAGGTTGCTTAAAGAAGTTGCAACAACAGGATGATTTTCACCAAAAGCTTGGGTTTGAATTGCGATGGCTTCTTTATAAAACTGTTCCGATTTGTTTATTAATCCGATGTCCGAATACAGTCCAGCTAACGAGTTCATTGAAACAGCAATGTCGGGATGGTTCGCAGGTAAGGCTGACCTTCGTATTTGCATTGCATGTCTGTATAGCTCTTCGGCTTTTTTAAAATTTTCCAAATCGCGATATATTCCTCCGAGATTATTTAAATAAATGGCACACGTAGGATGGTCTGGTCCAAGTAATATTTCGCTAACTGAAACTGCCTTTTCCATAAAACCAAGACCCTTTGACAATTGACCGCTTTTCGCGTAAAGAGATCCAAGGTTATTGTATGATTGGAGGGTTTTTATACTGGTGTCCCCAAATACTGATTCCCGAATTCGGAGGGCAGCGAGATTTTCTTTTTCCGCCTTCGTGAATTCGCCCATATCACTGTGTATACCTCCCATTACTTCAAGTGCATTCGCGAATTCCGGTTGGTCTATTCCCATGGTCGATTCGATAATCTGGAAGGCCTTTTGACATGAATTAATTGCATTATTGAAGGAAGCCTGATCTTTATAAATACCTGCGAGGTTCAAATGTATAGTGGATAAAGAAGGATGATTTTTCCCTTTTAGCCGGACATTTAATGATAATGCAGTTTTAAAAACTTTCTCCGCCTTCGATAACTGGCCAAGATTCTGATAATCAAGAGCAAGATTATTTGCTATATCCGGGTATAAAGTTAATCCCGAGGCCATAGTCGTATCAACGCTTTCCAGAGCTTGAAGATGATATTTGAAAGCTTTTTCGTACAGCCCTTTTTCGGAGTATAAGCTTCCCAAATTGGACAGAATATCTGCAAAATTCGCGTTAGATGTTCCGTATTGCGCTTCGACTATTTCTAGTAACTCTTTAAAAAGCCTTTCCGATTCCTGATAATCACCGGTTTTCCTTAGTGTCCAGGCGTAGTTCTTTTGGACAACAATATTGAAATCGGAGTCTTTACCAAGCAAGTTGATTATTGCTGACGAAAGCTCAGCATAAATATTTTTGGAGTTTTCGTAATCCCCTAAATGACTGTATTGCAGAGCAACATTATTAAGTCCGTTAAGGTATTCCGCATGGTCTGAACCATATAATTGCTGCCGAAGAGTCAACACTTGCTGGTAACAATCCAATGATTCATTGAACTCCCCGGATTCTTGAAGCGCATAGCAGAGGAGGTTAAGACTGTATTCTTGGTCCGCCATGGTGGAGAATGGACTTGCATGTTCAATCTCGAGCGCACGTTGAATAAAAGCTTTTGCACGACTGAAATCATGCATTGTGAAGCAAACGCCTCCAGCATTAAGAAATGGAATTTTCAAAAAATCTAAGTATGCAGATGAAATGTCTGAGGTAAGTTCCAATAGGTCTAAATACTCGGCAATCGCTGTGTCGAATTTCTGATAATAAACATGAACATCAGCCATTTCTGATAATGAAAACCAATAGGCTGGACTATCATTTCCATAGTGAATCTTAGCGCTTTCGAGTTCTAATTCCACATCTTTTTCAAGATTACCACCAATATTTCCTAGATAGTTAAAACAGGAAACCTCGTTATTATTCCACGCCCATCGAATAGCTGTCCATCCATCCTCTTTTTTGGATTCAGGATTAAACTCCCTGTATCCAACTGGAAGATTGAGTTCCTCAATCAAGTATTTAAGCTTTTCAAGATTCCCCTCACCTGCAGCGATTGCAGTCAGGCTTCCGTAATAAGTGTTCCTCAAAGAATCCAAATAGATAACACCATCAGTGTTTGCTTTTGCCCCTTTATCCACTAACATTTTTGCCACCCCGAGGTCCGACTTATACATTGCCCACATCAAGGCACTCGCGCCATTCTCGTCTGCTGAATTCGGGTTTGCACCAGCATTCAGGCTGACTAAAGCCACCGCCAACTTGTTCGATTTACAGGCATTGAGCAGTTGGTCGTCTAAACTTTGCCCAAAAGAATTTGAACTAACCAATATGGAAATCGCCAAAATGAGGCATCTACAAAAAGTGAGAATCACTTTTTGTAGTAACGGCTTTAATTTGTTACGCACAGGCTGCATCCGAAACTGTACTTTTATGGAATTACTCGATGATAGGCATCACAACATTATGAAGATGAAAAAAATAAAGGTATTCCATATAGCAATAACAATACTACTTGCCTCGCTTGGCGCTAGTGCCCAAGGATTGGTCTTCAATGATTCAATCAAGAGTCAATTCTTCAACAATTACGATAAAGCAGAGGTTTCAAGAGCCCCATTACCTTCTAATTTTTCTCTCAAAGCTTATACACCATACGTTCACTACCAGTTGGGCTCGGAATGCGTTGCTTATTCCTTTGCTACAGCGCAGACCATACTATATGCCATTGCCTATGACTGGAGAGACCAGAAGTATATTTCCAATAATTCATTTTCGCCTCATTTCATCTATTATCGGAATAAAGACTCGGATGATGATGAATGTATGAAAGGGCTGGATCCTTTTAAGGTGACACAAGATGTCATTGAGCACGGTATGGCAAAACTGGGAGACGTTGAGTGCCCAGATTACTATCCATGCAGTATGGAACAACGTTTGTGCAATTACTATCCCCCAAATTATGCTTCCGATTTATCGAATGCATGGCGCTATAAGCTTGACGATGTTTTTCTCATCGAAAACAATCAACAACTACGGAATGCAATCGCCCTATCAAGACCAGTTGTAATTGGAATGCAAGTTCCTGAATCGTTTAGAACTGCTGGTGACCTGTGGACACCGAAATATGGAGATTCTCCAGATAAAGGATTTGGTCACGCCATGATAGTAGTGGCTTATGACGACTATAAATATGGAGGAGCAGTACAGTTGATGAATTCTTGGGGCGAAGAATGGGGAAACCAAGGATTTTGCTGGGTCAAATACGATGATCTCCAGAAGTTTGTACAGTTTGGTTTAGCGTTAGACAAGAAAATAGGTAGGTATGAAGCTGCTGCTCCAGATTCAATTCCACAACAGAACAAGTATTCTGAATTGAACGAACCTAGTAAGGATAAACTTGAATCAGACATCAAACTTGGTGTGAAGAACGAAAGAGGCCCTGTCAAAACAGATTACACAACATTGATTCAAAAGGACAATCGGCCTAAAACTGAATGAGAAGTAGAGTTATTCTAGCGGCAATCGTTTTATGCGGAAGTTTAAGCGCCTGTGCTCAGCAAAAGCATAGTCTGATTATTGCCCTTGGTGATTACTGGAAGTACGAGAACTTTTGGAATGATATCAGTTCTGAAAATGATGCAGAGCTGTTGCAAGAAGCGCTGCTAGCGGCAAGCTTCCCCTCCAAAAACATTCATATCGTCACTAACGCTGAAACCAAGGCAGACATCATTAAGGCCATTAACCGTGAAATTATTAAGAATGTCAAACCAGGAGATTTCGTTCACTTACACTACTCTGGTCACGGACAACAAGTAGCAGATTACAATGGTGACGAACTAGATGGATATGATGAGGCGTTGGTGCCGCTAGCAGCTCCGGGCAGGTCTAAGTTCAAAACTAAATCAGGCAAGGACGTTGTATATGCGGGGGATGCCCATTTGTCAGACGATGAACTTGGCGCAGTTTTAACCAGAGTACGAAAGTCACTTGGAAGTGAAGGGGAACTGCTCGTAACCATTGATGCTTGCCACTCAGGCACTGCAACTAGAGCGCTTGGAATTGCCCGAGGTTCTTCAATTCGTATTGAACCGGAAAACTATAAAGCTCCAGATTTTTACGACAATGAAACAAACTGGATTGAGCAGAATTCCAGTGATGATTTGGCCCGAATGGTGACCTTCTATGCTTCTAGCAGTCAGGAATTAAATTATGAAATTACTGGAGATGATGGAAGGAATTATGGACCATTGAGCTATGGTCTTGCAACGGCAATATCGGAAGGGTACTTGAATAGCAGTTTTGAGGATATGTTTTCTCGCGTAAAGCAGAAAATGGCTGAGAAAGTTCCGAATCAGTCACCCTTTGCAGATGGGTTGGAGTTTGAAGAAAAAGAACCTCATTTGGCTAATTCCACACATTGGATTGCGAACTGGAAAACGGATAGAAAATTTGAATTGAACAGTGGGTTTCTGTCTGGTCTTAGCAATGGAAGCCTGATTGAAGGCATAAACGACATTGATATAAGGTGGAGAGCAAAAATCATTGAATCTAATCCTACAACAGCTGTTGCTGAAGTAATTGGAGAAGAGACCTCAGGCCTTAAAACAACATCTTTTGTGAAACTGACGGTTCCAAACTTTCGAAAACAGGGGGATGCTGTTTGCCATGATATATTCAGAGAGGATGATTTGAAAACGTTAAAAGCGAGTTTGGGAACATTCGATTTAAACTCGCCCAATTGCGCATGTAAGCTGACACTTAGGGAGAACATTTTGAAGGTAATTGATAAAGCTGGTCTGGTTGTTTTGGAGGAAACACCAGGCAGGGATGCAGCGAGACAGTTATCAGGGGAAACCATCAATAAGATACGTTCAGTTTTAGGCAAGATAATTACAACTCAAAACTTAGTCGCATTGAATATGACCAATGCACAATACAACGTTGCTTTGGAATTCATTCTACTTGAACCGAAAGCGGAGTGGAAAAACCCTATCAAACCCGAACATTTTAGCAGCAGAACCAAACTCGAAGCCTCAGATCAGGTTATCAAAATCAAAGCTGGGTCTTATGTTGAATTTAGAATTACCAACTATAGTAGCGAACCCATTTATTACTCGCTGCTTGATGTAATGCCAAATGGCAAAAAGGAATTCCTTTTCCCAAAAGAAGGACGTTCAGCCGATGAGTATTACTTAGAACCTGGGGAATCAAATGAACACAGGAATCAATTCTTTCAAATAGCACCGCCTTATGGCCATGAAATAATGAAACTGTTCGTGTCGAATAGGCCAGTGCAGTGGCAGGGATTGTATTCAACGAGAGGAGCAGATGAAGACATCAGTGAACTAGAAAAAACCTTGTTTGAAGCGATTAATGGTGATGATACTCGAAGTAAAAAAGACGTTCGAGAACTAGAATTGGGTATCTCAACATACCACTACCAAATAGTTCAATAGAACTAATTCAAATCGCATTCCCTTTCGAGTTTTCGCCTAAACTTCTTAGCTCTTCGATAGTATTTCGAATCTGAATATTTGATTAATTCCGAAAGTGCGGAATTCGTCTTTTCACAGTCTCCTGCCTTGTATTCGGACAGAGCACTATACCAAAGAATGTCAACTGTAGCCACACCAATAGGAAGTGCGTGAGATTCCGAAGCTAACCATGCAAATTCGTCCTGCCCAAAATCCTTTCCGCGACCCGCTTCCTTATCAATAAAAAGTTTGGATTGGCCCAGCACGAAGCGAAGCGTTGATAGCTTCTCATCACTCAGACTTGCTGATTTTACAAGTTCGTTATCGAAATATTCTAATCTAATTGAATAAATTTCAGTCTGTAACTCTGCAATCATCTGTTCCAACCTGCGATAGTCATACTGTATGGATTCATATTCAACTAGTGTAATTTCCAATGGATTTGATTCGTATTCAACATAACCGTATCTATTCTTCGTTTTGCTTGTGTATAACCTGATGCTGTTTAGTAGATGAGTGTCTTTTAAGTTCACTAGTGAATCTACTTCGGCTTCGCCTTCCTCCAGACGTCTTGCCGCACTTGCTGCTAATTTGACATCAACAGGAGAAAGCCCATCAATAACCCGAGAATAATCTCGCTCTTCAAAAGCTCTTAACCAATTAATATCTCCTCCTCTTGAAATGGAGGAGCCATACTTGGATCGTTCAGGTAGAGATTGAGAAAAGTTAATATCTCCATTTGAAATGGAAGAGCCATCCTTGGATTGTCTAGATTGAGATAAGTTTTGAATTTCAGCCAAGGCAAATTCATTAGCAGAACGGAAATCACTTAAATAGAAAGTAGAAACCAATGCGATTATCAATACTGCGGCAATGGCTTGCCATGTGCTTCTTCTACTCCAAATAGAAATTACAGGAGTTTCCAGCGCTTTTTCAAGAAATTCCTTGGCCGATGCTCGTGCAATCCCTTCTTTCAAGACAAACTCAGCCTTGTAGTTGGAATCCGAATTCAGCAACAGTTTATGCTGTTCAAACTCGTTCTCATTCAACTCCTCGAATAAAGCCTTGTCTTGAAGTATGTCTTTTTCTTCGTCAGTCATCAGTAATTATCCAAGACAGTTCTGCTTTAGAGTTTTAAAACACCGCGCTTTCATATTCTTAGCAGTTTCGGCATTGGCATAGCCAAGATCTTCTGCTATTTCGGTCATTCTTTTCCTCAGGTGATAATATGCGGTTAGGATATCCCTGCACTTTTCTCCCAAATCCGCTAAATGGTTTTCAATCAATTCAAAAAGCTTTTCCTTTTCGATAAGCTCATCCTGACTTTCTTCGATTGCCTCAATTTCCTCTGGCGGAAGCTCCACGTCAATTCCTTTTTTCTTAATCAATTTCAAAAACTGATTTCGGGCGACTGAATACATGAACGTTGAGAGCTTTGAAGTCAAGTCAAAGCTGTTCGTTTGAATTTTAATCGTAAAAGCAATACTCGTCTCCTGAACTACTTCATCAATAATGAAGTCATCAGAAATTCCGCTACATGCTTTACAAACGATCAGTCTCAATTGTCTCATGAATTCCCTCCAAGCGCGGGGATCTTGATTTTGAAGATCAACAAGGCTTATGTTGTCCATGCTGTCTCCCACTATTTACCGCACTTATTCATGAATACATATTTAATAAAAAGGTAACCAAAGTGGTTGAACTATTTACGTTAGTAACTCCTCTTCAATTTCTTAATTGCCTCATAAACCGGCTTCATCCAATAATTTGTGATGCCGAATCCTGATGGTTCGCCAGATGCTTTTCTGATGTCAACGACCTTTTTGGTCTTGATATCGAAGAAGGTGAAATACATCGTGCCTTGTTCTCTCAGCTTGTTCAATGATTCCATAACGACAACAAGTCCTATGCCCTCTTGGGCTTGTGGATTGTAGGTTGAGATTAACTCCCTGATTTGTACTTCAGATAAATTATTATTCGAATTCGTCACGACATCATAAGGGTTGATAGACCTGTTTCTCCCGGATAGCATCTCCAAGTCGATGTCAAAATCTCTTCGTTTGAACAAAACACCCATGTCGTATTTGTCTTGTTCCATAATTATTTTCTGATTGATTTTATCTAGATAGACATCCACAATTTTCGCGGGGTCATTGAAGCCAGATGACCCAACAAATTTGACCAACGTAAAGTCGATGCCGTAATAAACTATGGGTGTATTTCTGTTTGTTCTATCACCAAATTCGTATTCCTTGGCATTGGCGTCTATTGATGTCCGACCCTGATAGTTGTCGTAATTCCTGCTGGAATTACCTGACGGATGAGAGGTTCCTTGTGAGGGTAACGTACTAGTGTATTCCTCTTTGACTCCGTTGGAATAGGTAATGGATTGCACTTTGGATTTGGGCATGACAAACAGCGGTCCATCTGGATTGCCAGCTACCACATACTTGATTTCATCTGGTGTGATTTCTTTGACAACAGCCAAGACCGTTTCACCTGAGGATAACCGAATAGTATCGACTGTGGTCTGAGCTTTTAGTACACAAGTGCTAATCAGTATGAGTATTGCGATTGATAAACTTCTCATCTTTTCTTCGTTAAGATTTTAAACTCCGGTGATTTAATGAATTTCTCAATATAATCCGCTCTATCTAGGTGTCCTGGGTGAGTGCTCCAGAAATTCGTTCGGGTTGCCTTGTCACTGGTCCTCCAGAACAGTATGAATTCATTGGGGTCGTATCCTGCAAGGGTCATAAGAACAGCACCAATCTGATCCGCCTCAGTTTCGTGCTTACGGCTATATGGCAGCATAAAGAATAAGTCACTTAGCTGCTTGATTTCATTACGATTGGCTTGATAATTTCCACCATGCGCAAATGTGACGCCAAGAGCGGTCCAATCTGCTATCTCGTTCTGTTTGTCCAGTTTTCTCTTCTTTTCAAGTGAATGCATGGCTAGAGCATGACCTATTTCGTGACCAATGACTCCGGCAATCGCATCATCATTTGAATTTCCGAAAAAGTATTCTGAAAAAAAGAAATTCCCATGTCCCATCGAATACGCATTATCTAACTCTGTGTGGGTAATCGATGAATGAATCTTGCAACTTCCATGTAAACCCTCGAAGCAGTCTACGTACACGTATTGCCAATCGAATTCATCAGCGATTGAAAATTTCCTACTGCTACAATACTCCTGAGCCACCTTCGCAACCTGAGAAAATATTGCACGAAACCGTTCCTCTGATTCATTTGAAACTGTTGAATTTTCATACCCATCTCTTTGTCTCTGAAGTTCCGCACGAGAGTAGTTCATAATGAACGAACGTTCTGCGAGGCTATATCGCTCAAGTCTTTTCATTGAAATTGGAACAACAGTCTGATAACCCGGATAAGGATTCTCGTATGGGTCACTGTAAATAGGAGGTGCATTCTGGGTTTTGACCATAAAAACATCCTTCATGTATTCAGAATAAACAGGTCCATTCGGAAGTGTGGCCTTCTTGAATTTGATTACTTCATTTGAATAGTCAATCTCCAAAACCTTCACCAGTAGTGTCTCATTCCGAAGAGTGACAAGAGTGTCCTGGCACAAAGCTTTGAACGAACCAAGTGCAAAAATCAAAGTAAAGAATGCATGAACAACCCTAAACATTACATCGTTATTGGTCCACAATCCCAGCCTCTTCTCTAAAACTTTCCAATCCAGCTTCAACCTTTCCTCTTTTGTTTTGATCATATCGTTCTAATAATCCTAAAACATCCTCTTTAACAGCTTTCCATTTTCTCCCGTAAAACTGAAAATTGTAGCTAAATGAACCATCATCATCGTTCATGTTGATGACCACTTCCAATCTATCCCGTTTCTCCAGATTCATTGGTTTGTCAAATGCTTCTCCAGTATTCAATCTTTCAAGAATGGCATTTTCGTTAAACTCAAAATTCGAATCCCTAAACACTGTTGGTGGTGCGAGCATCCCAATCATGATATCGTCCTCATCCTTGTCTTTGTTAAACCTATGCAGAATCCAATAGTCATCTAGTTCTTCAATGTTCTGTATATCACCACACGTGCAGAACTTTATTTTTTCGGAAACTTTACACATGGCAATGGCTTTTAGCCCAATATTTTTTCGAGTTTTTCATATAATTTATCCTTCGCTGGCGTAAAAAGCGTACGCAAATCCTTGCCCGAATCAAGCTCTGAATGTAGTACATCAACATCCAAAACAGGGAGTTGAAAAGCTTTAATTAAAATCTCCTTGTCTTCAGCAAGCCCATCCTTAATGGTGAGTTCTGTAGACTTCCCTTGACCACCGCTAATACTGTTAGGGTAGAAGAGTAATATTTCTTCGACTTTGAACCTTACTGCGTAAGCTAACATCTGGTAGAGGTCGTTTTGCGAAATACCCTTCTTAGGGTCCTTTTCATCAGAGTAGACAATCTTATACTTCGTGTCAGCAATAACAGACTTGCCATCAACTGTGATGTGCAGGTCTGGTTTGAGATTGAAAAGATTTCCTTCCACCAAATACTTATCGCTTCTCTGAGCTTTAGCTGTTACATGCGGTAACTCTTTCTCAATGAATCCAAAAATGAAATCTTCAAAGACATATTCCATTGGTAGCAGGAATGCAAATAGCTTCAGGTCATTCTTGTAATCGAAGGACACGGAATTCGATAGGAACAAATGGCAATAGTCTCTGACAGTTTCGAAATCCTTAAACATAGGGTTGAACTGAATTGCGGCACATTGAGCAGCAGTTGCAGGCTCATCAGAAACCTCATCCAATATGAACAGGATTTCCCGTAAATGCTTCTTCGTCTCCGGGTTTGTTGTTACACCGAAAAGCATGTTTGTGACAAACTTGATTATTCGATTAAACTGATTGTCCATGACAAATGCGTCATAGGTACAATTCAATTTGTGCCATCTTCCTTTACTCAGGTTTTGTCTTACATATTCGCTGGTATTAAGCCTACCCTTAATGAAGGATAATTCCTTGTCCACCTCTTCGTATTGTTGGTAGATGGAATTACTCAAAAGCTCTCGGGTGTACTTCGCGAAAAGGTAAATCAGCACCTCAAAGAAGTCACTTTTGACACTCCCCATAGCCGCTTGATAATTGGGGAACTTGATTTTCTTACAATAGCTTAACCACCATAAAATGTGGTTCTGCATTTGGCTGATTTCAGATTCTTTGGGTTTGACATCTTGATCAAAGAAAATCTTAGGCATAAGATTAATCTTCTCACCGTTGAAATGGATAACGCCAACGTATTTGTTGGACTTTATCTGTCCAGATTTATGGAGGAACTGAAGGAAACGCTGGCTTTCTACGTGCGCCTCTTCTGAATCAGCGTAAAAAGCACTCTTCTCCCTATTTTTCCATACGTCATCCAGAAAATCTTCAAGCCCATCGAATGACTTGGGAAGTTCCTCTTTATTCCGATATTCAAACAGGTTTATCACTCTGCCACAATTTCAAGTGGCCAAGCTCCGTCTTTCACCATCAATCCTGCTTTCCCCAAAATTCTGGTTACCTCTTTTTCATCATTCATATAATACTCCAACAGAAGAGGAATGACCTTTTTATTCATGCGTTTGATCAGGTCCTTATTGTCTCCCATGAAGTAGGCATGTCCTATTTGGAAATCATGACCCTTACCATCAATTATCTCCTTATTAATCTTTCGAAGAATTTCAGCATCATACACTTCCGTTCCGTCAATTTCGTACTTCGGATACATTGCTTCAAATTCGAATCGCCTTCTTAGAGCGATGTCCAGAAGTGCAATTGACTTGTCAGCTGTGTTCATTGTGCCGATGATGTACAAATTTGATGGAACAATGAAAGTATCTCCCGATGGTAGTTTTGCCTGCAATGGAATGGCACCATGCGATCGCTTATCAGGCTCAATCAACGTAATAAGCTCTCCGAATACACGAGATATATTTGCCCTATTAATCTCATCAATAACGATTACATAATTCTTTTTAAGAACTACATTTTGAATACTCATTTTCTTCGGCAGATACTTCAGAACCATTTTGTAGACCAATAAATAATAGGTCGCGTGTTGTTTGGCTAACTGCGAGATGTTAAGAAGAGACTTAATCTGTTTCCGGTCTGAAATATTATTCAAGTAGAACTCCTTCAAATCACTGAACTTCATACGGATTCCTGCTTGGTGCCGTACCCAATTGGCCCCGCTGTATCGGAATGCAGAATCGTCAACATCCATTATGTAAGTAGACTCATTTATCGGAATATAATCTTGGGAGTCTTGTACCAATTCTGACAGACGCTCTATTGCCTCGTCAAACAATGCCTCTCGAGAAACTTCTTCAGGGGCTTTGTCAGACAACTTTAAGTTTTCAAGTGCCTTATCAGCAATCTTTTTGAACACCCCATCTGACCTTTCAAAGGACAGTGTTCCTTCTTGTTCCACATCTGGTCGCAGACCCTGAATGAAATCCTCGTAGCTATAGTTCTGATGAAAGGTGATGAACTCAATTTGGTCATGGAGATTATTAGTGAATAACTCCAGTGCTTCTCCATAATCATCAATTTGACGTTCAGAAATAATTTCTGCCGCACGTTTAACAGTCTGGTAGGTTTTTCCCGTTCCAGGAGGACCATAAAGGATTGTGTTTAGTGGGTAGTCTCTATTTTGGACAGTAGCTTCTTGTTCAATGCCCATGAGCGCCACTAAGCGTTCAACATAATCTGGGTATTTAGTAATGTCCGTCAAAGTCTTAGTCACAATATCTGCTTCCTCCTCGTGCCATAATCCTTTGTCTTTCCATTCTACCTTTCTAATACTTGTGTATTCCTTAACAGTAGGGTCGAAAATGTAATCAGACTTCACAATGCCCCATCCTATATATTCTCTTTTTCCTTTGTTTGCAATTACAACATCTCCTACTTGAACAACCTTCGCAAACTCAAAGCATGCGCGGGCATCATTGTACTTTCTCTTTCCGGCTGGAATTCCCTCCAACAAGATCTTTTCAATCTCAGACTTATCGTTAAACCGACTTAAATCGTCTAAGTCGTCCCAAGCAATCGCCATAATTCCTTTGCCATAAAACTCGTCCCACTTAACAGCTTGTTTTCCAGGCTTGTAAAGCCAAAATTTTCGTCCATTCATATTGCTGGCTAACTTTAATAAATAGTTGTATTCCGTTTCTGTTGAAGCAAAATTGGTTCCTTGATTACCAACTTTCAAGCCCTTCAGTTCTTCAATCTTGTCAATCTTCTTCTTTAAAATGGGAGTTTCAGCAAGGTTGTGAGTGATTTTAATGTCAGTTTTCAGTTCGCTTTTGTCCTCGACTTTCCAAAGATGATCATCACTTGATTTTTGTTTAGCGTGAGGTTTTGATGTCACTTCTGCTAATGCATAACATCCAGCTTTGTCTCCCGTAATCCATAAAATGACTTTGTCTCCTGGTTTTATTTTGTCCTTGTGTGCACTTACTGTCCAATCATCCAATACCTCATTTTGTAGTGCGGTTTTGAAATCAAATAACTTCGGATTTCCTTGAAATATCCAATAACTCAATTCCTCTTTTTGATCAAACATTTGGTACAAAATGTCTTGTGCTAAAAGATGGTGATTTGTACCATCGTAGTATTCAGGAAGGTACTCCTTAACCTGTGATATTAGGTCATTATCTGACTCAATATAATTTTCAATCAGCTCATTTATGAGGGTTAGATAGTGAGTGTATTTCTCGTTTTTTTTGGCTTTTTTAGCCCCTACCATTTTACAAAACTCAGTGTAAAATGAAGACTTGTAGAAAGTATATTTCTCAGGATTGTGAAAAGTCAGGTATGTGGCTATCGATCTTTCATCCTGGTGATGTGAATGTTTGCCTTCTATCTGATTGTAAAGTTTCAGCGTTTTCTTGTTAAAGGAATTTACCCTCTCTGTTAGGTCAATGTTCTCATTGAACAATTCCTTAAAGAACCCCCTTAACTCCTCTGGTTTGCTTTTAGCAAGCCCGTTAAGCACTGCCTTGCTCATTGCATATACCAGGTTGTCAAAATTGGAGTCTTTGATTTCTTGATAGAAGTCCTTTGCTTCTATATTCGGACGCCCTCTATACTCCTTTAATAGTTTCCACTTGTATTCCTCATCTTTGAGGTGGGTCTCGGAAATCCGCTTTTTGTAGTCTTCAATCAACTTGATTACCGGGTCGTTCTTTGGAACGACCTCAAAACCTTCTTTGGAGAGTAGGCGAAAAGCAGGTGTCCCTTTTCCACCTTCAAAAGTATTGGGGTCAAGTTCTACTTCGTTGGCGTATCTGTTTGCTATTGAAATAACCAGCTTTGGAGGGTATAGCTTCCCATTATAATCCAAATCGTATGTGGATAAATGTCTGCCTTTCCGAACTCCCTTCTGGTCTATTTCTTTTATAGCCTTTTCGAGGTGCTCTTTGGTAATGTTGTCTGGAATCATTGTCACAATTTGTCTGACCAATGTAACGACTTGTGAGCTTTCGGTAACGACTTGTTACAATTTGTTACAGGTTCAAAACCTTTGGTGCCAAATTGTGACAAACCTGTTTAATCAGGCAATGCTTCTTTATACAAAAAGAAAAACGTTCCTATGGTAATACCAGCACCTCCAGAACGAAGACAAGCGGAATATTGATGGTCCGCATCTTTGGGTTTATTCGATGGGTTTGGTAACAGTTCAGAAATGGGTTTAGGCTGTGAATTTAACAATGCGAATTGCAACGTGCAACACACAAATATTTGTTTGTCGGGAACTTGAAATCTGGCTGAATCCGAATAACTATCAATCTTCAACCAAATTCATTCAACTTTCTCGATATTTATACACATTCAGCCGGATTTCACCTAGATTCAAATTGAAATCCATCAAGCAACCAAAACTTAAATTTCTGGTCGGCTCTGAACCAAAAAACCAAAGTTAAACTTTTGACTTCTTTGGTAGATGTAAAAAGCAGGCCGTTGACCTGCTTTGGGTTTTTCTGTGTACGTAAATGAAAACCAATTAGAGCAGAGACCTACTGTTCGTTCCTTTTGCCTTCAACATAAACGAACAGTCCGTAAAGGATAGCAGCTGCCAAGAATAACAAAAGAACAATCAGAAGTACGTTGGTTCTTCCATTTGAACTTGCCGCTCCAGCTGCGCCAACTGCAGCACTTGCCGCCATAAATTGGCTCGGTGCTAGTGTATTTTCAACTATTATCGATGGTGTCATCTTTCATAAATCTTATTAATTCTACTTCATTTGATTTCTCCAACGGTCGGTAACCGAAAGGGCCGATTTTAAACCATCGCTCCCCGTGGACATATACCCGCATGTTGACGCATTCTGGCTCAAATCCTCGTGCCTTGATATATTCCATGGTGGTTATCTCAACATCGTAGTTTTCTTCTCCAACAATCTTCTCGATGATGCCAATATTCCGCAGATAGTCTTCAGTCAAAGACCGCTCTTTAACCCTTTTCTTTGAGGCCAATTCATTATTGAGTCTGTGCTTGCATTTATCGTTGCAATACAACCGATTCTTTCTTCCGTAGAACTCTCTGCCGCATGAATCACAGCGGTGTTGGTAAGTGCCAATATTTGAGTCCCAACGGAGAAGCATTTCGTTTTTCGTCTTACAAATATATGTATTACATTTGGGTAATAACATTTAAATAAATGGTAGACTACAAAGATATTCAGCATCTGAATTACAATTCCCTCATCAAACGAGCATTGAAATCCGGTGATAACATGAAGGAATTGAAGGTTCGTCTTGAAGCGAAACCTTACCGCGCTGTTGAAACTGGTATTCCCCCTAAAGTGATGGCTGACTGGAATCGGCATGACCTATTATTGGTAAAGCCCGAAAAGAATAAGATGCATCGGTTCTCTATCACGGAATTCGTCTGGGTGAAGTTGATTGAGAAGATGCGACAGCAAGGACTGCCTTTAAAGGTCATTAAGGAATTCAAGGATTCCTTACACGATGATTTCTTCGAACAGGAGGCAGAACCCGTTTCCAAATCCTTTTTGAAAGAACAGTTATCGGCAATGCCATGGGTGGACAGCGCGATATTGAATCGGTTTTTGAAAGAAAAAAGCATCAATGACATGTTGACCGAACACCTTCCGGAAGGTGTTCTTGACGGAAATGTTTTGGAATTGTTGGTGCTGCTATGTCTCTATCTAAAAACGCCCATTTCGTTCTTCCTCTATCACTCTGGTGAGGCGATTGTTTTTAATTCACTGATGCTTCAGGATGGAATGTACAGACAGGAGGATATAGAAAAGTTGTTCTCCAGCTCATTCGTCTCTATCAGTCTGACAGAGGTGTTGTCAGAGGTCCTGCTTCTTTCTGATGTTGACATACTCCACGGACAGTTAAAAGTGCTGTCGGATATGGAAGCAAATGTCTTGGATGCTTTGCGGGAGGATGAGGTGTCATCTGTGGTTATCCGGTTCGATAAGGACAGTCAAATGGATTTGATGGAAGTGAAAAAGGTTCAGAAGGCAGAGCGGGAGGTAAGACTGATGGACCTGATGCTCAAAGACGGATACGAGGAAATTACGGTAAAGACGCAGCATGGAAAAATTGTCCGTTGCGAAAATACAAGAAAGGTAAAATTGAAATGATGGTACTGAATAAGTCAGACCAATTGGTACACGTATCAAGCTACCGGAAAAACGGAGTGCGATGCATCGTAATCGATAATGCTAACTATAAAAGAATGCAGAAAAATAATTGACCCAAAAAACAAGAAATACACAGACGAAGAATTGAAATTGATACTGGGGTTCCAAACGGAACTGGCCACAATAATTGTGAATGGTCTAAAACGAAAAAAACATGAGAAAAAGAGCAGCGTTGATGAGCCGCGTATCAAGTGACGAACAAGCTAAAGGGTACAGTCTGGATGTTCAGTCCGAGGCACTGGAGAAGTATTGCGAAAGAAATGACATAGAGATTGTTTACACGTTTCGAGAAGATCATTCAGCAAAGAGTTTTGACCGACCAGCGTTCAAAGAGTTTCAAGAACATGTAAAGAGAAACAAAAACAAGATTGATTTTTTGCTATTCACTACTTGGGATAGGTTCTCTAGAAATGTAATGGATGCTTATTTAGTGATAGACAAACTCAAAGGCTTGGGGATTGAGACACAAGCTATCGAGCAGCCCATTGATTTTTCGATTCCAGAGAACAAGATGTTGTTGGCGATGTATCTAGTCATGCCCGAAATTGATAATGATAGGAGGTCAATCAAAGTAAAAGAAGGAATGAGGGCTGCATTCAAGACTGGCAGATGGTGCTCTAAGGCTCCTTATGGCTACCGAAACACCCGAGATGAAAACAATCGGCCACTCATCGTGCCGAATCAACATGCCGAGAGTATAAGACACGCGTTCGAACGCATATCCAAGGGAGGTCTGCAGTCGGATTTGGTAATTGAGTTGAAAACAAGAGGCACCCCGATTAGCAAAAGTCGTCTTTCGCTTGTTCTAAGAAACCCCTTGTATATGGGGAAAATTAAAGTTCCAGCATCGGAAAGTGAACCTTCATATTTCACAGAGGGAATTCATGAAGGAATAGTATCTGAAACGCTATTTCTTACCGTTCAACAAGAACTAAATAAGAATCATTCTCGGAAACGAATAAGCATTAAACTCAAAGACGAAAAACTCCCACTACGTGGAATCTTAGCTTGCAGCAAGTGTGGCGAAAAATTGACTGGAAGTAGGTCAAGAGGGAGGCGTGGCAATCTTTATGCGTACTACCATTGCAATCATTGCAGTAAGGAGCGATATCGTGCAGAAGCGGTTAATGATACGCTTACCGAAGTAATGCGCGGCTTCAAGTTCAAGAAGGCCAATAAACTAATCCATCAAGCACTTGTTAGCCGACTGCTGAAAGACGACACCAAGAGTCGTTCCAACGAGGTGAAAAAGGTTCAATCAGAGATTCTGAAACAGGAAGATAGAATTCAACGGTTGCAGAATAATCTGGCTGATGGAATCATTGAATCTGAGGATTATCTGTCGATGAAAAATCGTTTCAGAGAATCCAAGCGGAATGCTGAAGAACGACTCTCTACTATGCAAGGAGACCACACTGGGAAGGAGGAGCTTTTACGTAAGGCCGTGCATGCAATTGACAAGCTTGGAAGAGTGTATTCTGAAGCTAATTCCACCGATAAAATAAAGATACTTGGTTCGATATTCCCAGAAATGATAGAATTTGACGGAATCAAATGTCGAACCCCTAAAATAAATGAGGCCATTTTGCTGTGTCTCAATGCTGACAAGGGTTTCAGCCAAAAGAAAAGCGGGACAATCCACAATAAATTGGAATTGTCCCGCTTGGTGGGCGATGAGGGATTCGAACCCCCGACCCCCTCGGTGTAAACGAGGTGCTCTGAACCAACTGAGCTAATCGCCCGAATGAGGGGCTGCAAATGTAATTAAGGTTTTGAATTGAACAAACACAAAATTGAACGAGAATCATTTATCTGAGATTTCAACTCAAATAAGTCTAGAATTCAGGCAATTGTTCATCATATTTTCACCAGAATAATACCCAGCATTACGAGTAGAACACCTATTAAACGGACTTTACTAAAGTGCTCTTTCAGTAGTATATATCCAGCAATTGCACCAAAAACTACGGATGCTTCTCTCACGGCAACAATCTTACTTATCGGTGCAATTTGCATCACATATAAGATAATCAGATAGCTACTGGTAGCCACCACACTAATTAGTATAACTGGTTTTAGCAATGTTCTGAAGGTTGTTTTTAGTTCCGTTCGTCTTTTCAAAAGAACATATGGCAGAAACATGAGTACGGAGATAATT
>DMRV01000421.1 GCA_003456455.1 Flavobacteriales bacterium | reverse complement strand
ACTATTCAGCCTTGGTCTACCACCGATGTGTTTGTTGATGGATTGAGCTGGATGTGGCAAGAGGGCGATGCAGATATTTCTTCAAATTCGTGGGGAGTACCTGACGATTTGCTTGCCCTTTTTCCTGGGGGAGATTTGTTGGTGAACTCGGTTATCGATGATGCAGTAGAACAGGGCAGAGGCGGATTGGGAATTCCGATGATTTTTTCAAGTGGAAATGATGGAATAACCGATACGATTCCGATTTGGCCAGCTCGATATGAAAGAACCATTGCTGTGGGTGCAACGAGTATGTGCGATGAGCATAAATCTCAAACATCTTGCGATGGAGAAACGTGGTGGTCTGGTAATTGGGGGGAAGGGTTGGACGTGAGCGCTCCGGGAGTACGCGTTGCTACCATTGACATGCTGGGCTCAAATGGTTTTCACAGTACGCAGTACTACGACAGCTTTAATGGAACATCGGCAGCATGTCCTAATGCAGCTGGAGTAATGGGATTAATGCTTTCGCTAACACCAACGTTGCCAGAATGGTTGGCGAGAAAAGTATTGAGTACAACTAGCGATAAGGTTGGCGGTTACGATTATTCTACTTGGAAGCCTGCAGGTGGCTGGTCTGAAGAACTGGGCTACGGCCGCATTAACGCGTATAACGCAGTTTCGTATGGAGCTTCTTCAGTTGAAGAGCTGGGAAGAGAAAATACCGTACAAGTGGAAACACATAATGATTATCACGTGGTGAGAACGACAGAAAATGCTCAGGTGGAGTGGCAGTTGTTCCACATCAGCGGAAGAATAATTAGTGAAGGAAACGATGTAAGAACGGTTAATATATCTCACAATGGATTAAGTAAAGGAGTTTACCTCCTTCGCTTACGAAGTGAGAAAATGCAGGAAACGATAAAGCTGTTAATTCCTTAGAACAAACCGTTAATCTCGGCATCAATTTGATTGATAATCTTTCCGAGGTCTTCTGGGTTTTCTGGGAAGTTGTTTTCATCAACTTCAACAATCAAAAGTTTGCCCTTGTCGTAATCGCTAATCCAAGCTTCATAGCGCTCGTTTAGTCTTTTTAAGTAGTCTAGGCGGATTGTTTCTTCATAAGCACGACCGCGCTTCTGAATCTGATTAACAAGCGTTGGAATAGATGCGCGCAGATAAATCATTAAATCTGGTGGTCCAACAAACTCATTCATTAACGAGAACAAAGACTGATAGTTGTCAAAATCACGACTTGTCATTAATCCCATTGCGTGAAGATTGGGAGCGAAAATGTGCGCATCTTCAAAAATCGTTCTGTCTTGAATAACCGTCTTATTTCCGTTCTTGATATCCATCACTTGGCGGAATCTGGAGTTGAGGAAATATACCTGCAAGTTGAACGACCAACGCTGCATTTCTTCATAGAAATCGTTCAAATAGGGATTGTCGTCAGCAGCTTCGTATTGTGCTTCCCACTTATAATGTTTGGAAAGAAGTCGTGTAAGGGTGGTTTTCCCTGCACCGATATTTCCGGCTATTGCAATGTGCTTTGGTTGTGACATAGATGGTCAAAAATAGTAATAGTAAGTGCGTACCCAAACGAAAAAAAGACGAGTTACCTCTTTGCTTTTTTTAGTCAACCATTACCTGCCTGGTTTCCGCCCTTTTCTGTTCTGATTACTCCACGTTCGGCCAATACTTACGCCAGCATGCGGAAGGAAATAAGGTCTATCATCAAATACATCCAATCCAATAATTGGGGTAAAGGCTACGCGAAGAAAAAAGGATTCTCCCCATTCGTTGGGTTTGGCATGAAATCGCCAGCCAACAGAAGGAGCCAAGAAAATACGGGTTGGCGGATTGGTTAGGTAAAAACCCTCACCAAAACCTACGCCTGGCGAAAAATCCATTCTAAAAAGGGCTACAAGGCCCGCCTCTAATCGATGCTTTTTTTCTCCCCAGGTTAAGTTTACTCCAACAGGAAAGTGCAGTAACTTATCTGCTGCTCCAAATGGGAGATACTCCAACCCAACACGGGCAAATACGCCAAGTTGACTTTTATGAAGAAGTAAGCGTTCGTAGTTAACGCTGTAGTAGTAGCCTGCTCCGCCTAGTTCGAGATAAAGCACATGATTATTGGTTCCTTTTTCTGCACCAACCGCTAATTTTTGAGCAAACGACTTACTTGTTCCGAGAACAAAAAAGGAGAAACAAAAGAATAATGCCGAGTAAAACCTAGCTTGCTGCAGCGGTCTCATTAACTCCGATAAGCTTGGTGGCAGCTTGAACAATATCATCTTTGTAATATCCACATTCGAGGTGCAATTCTTTTTGTGAGCCATGATCGACAAACCGATCTGGGATTCCTAAACGCTGCACTTGAGCAAAGTAACCATTATCCGACATGAATTCAATGATTCCACTTCCGAAACCACCAGTTAAACAGCCATCTTCAATAGTGATAATCTTACTGAATTTCTTGAAAACCTCGTGAAGCATTTGTGCATCGAGAGGTTTTGCAAAACGTAAATCGTAATGCGCAGCTGAAATTCCTTTTGCGCTTAATTCCCTCGTGGCTTCAACTGCGTAATTTCCTACGTGTCCTAAGCTAAGAACGGCCACATCATTTCCATCACAGACTTTGCGTCCCGTTCCTACTTCAATCTCCTTAAATTCAGTTTTCCAATCAGACATTACACCTGTTCCTCTTGGATAACGGATAGACCAAACACCTTTGTCCTTTAGCTGAGCTGTGTACATCAGATTCCGCAATTCCTCCTCGTTCATGGGAGAAGCAATCTTGATGTTTGGAATACAACGCATGAAAGCAATGTCATAAGCGCCATGATGCGTTGCTCCATCCGCTCCAACTACACCACCTCTATCCAAACAGAAAACTACATTCAGATTTTGCAGGGCTACATCGTGTATTACTTGATCGTAAGCGCGCTGTATAAATGTCGAATAGATGTTGCAGAACGGAACCAAACCTTGCGTAGCCATTCCGGCAGAGAAGGTAACCGCATGTTGCTCGGCAATGCCCACATCAAATGCTCGATCTGGCATGGCTTTCATCATAATATTAAGCGAACAACCAGAAGGCATCGCTGGCGTAACGCCTACCACTTTGTCGTTGTTCTCTGCCAACTCTACCATGGTGTGTCCGAAAACATCCTGATATTTTGGTGGCTGTGACTCTTCAGGTTTTACAACCTCAATCTCACCAGTATCCTTATTAAATAATCCGGGAGCGTGCCACTTGGTCGTGTCTCCATCTTCGGATGGCTTGTAGCCTTTACCCTTAGTGGTAATACAATGAAGAATTTTTGGTCCTGGAATATCCTTTAAATCCTGCATAACCTGAACCATGTGGTTCACATCATGTCCATCAATTGGACCGAAATAACGGAAGTTCAACGACTCAAAAAGATTACTCTGTTTAAGTAGTGTGCTCTTAATTCCATTTTCAATTTTGGATGCAATTTCCTGTGCATTAGGACCGAATTTGCTTACAACTCCAAGCAAGTTCCAAATCTCATCTCTAACCTTATTGTAGGTATGCGAAGTGGTTATATCTGTTAAGTACTCTTTAAGTGCACCTACGTTGGGGTCAATACTCATGCAGTTGTCGTTGAGCACAACAAGCAAGTTGGTGTTCTCTACACCAGCATGGTTTAATCCTTCAAAGGCAATTCCGCCAGTCATGGCACCATCACCAATTACGGCAATGTGTTGCTTTTGTGTATCGCCTTTATGGCGCGAACCGACTGCCATTCCCAATGCTGCAGAAATAGATGTACTTGAATGTCCTACGCCAAACGTATCGTACTCACTTTCGTTGCGCTTTGGGAAACCACTTAGTCCCTTGTATTTCCTATTTGTATGGAATATGTCTCTACGCCCCGTGATGATTTTGTGTCCATAGGCCTGATGACCTACATCCCAAACTAATTGATCGTTGGGTGTGTTGAATACGTAATGAATGGCAGTTGTCATTTCGACTACTCCCAGACTGGCACCGAAGTGACCTCCATTTACGGAAACCACATCTACTATGTACTGTCTCAGCTCATCACAAAACTGTTCAAGCTGGTCTTCTTTCAATCGTCTGAGATCGGCCGGAAGGTTAACCTTAGACAATAATTTTCCTGGAATATATTTCTGCTCTTGCATTTAGACTGCAAACGTGTGAGGCGCAAAGGTAGCCAAATCGAATAAGTTGGAAAGCAAAAAAATGCTAACTAACGGACTCAAAACAGCTAGGCGATGGCAATTGTTGCGATATATAGCTTGCGTGCTCCTGCGTTCAGAATAACATTCCCAGCTGCTTCTAAGGTGGAACCAGTTGTAACCACGTCATCTACCAGAAGCACGTTCTTGCCTTTTACAGAATCAATATTTGTCAATCCGAATACTTGGTTTACATTTTCCGTACGAGCAAAACGTGATTTACGAGTTTGACTTTCAGAAGCTAAAATTCGCTGCATGGCATTGTTTCTCACTTTTACATCGAAAACCTCGCCCATGCCATCGGCTATGTATGCACTCTGGTTGTAACCACGCCTCATTTCCTTAGAAACGTGAAGAGGAATCGGAATAATCACATCCACATCGGTAAACCAGTTTTTATCCTGTAAAGTGTGGGCAAATGCTTTTCCCAGTTCAAATCCAATACCTGATTTGCCTTTGTACTTAAACCTATGCAACAGGTTTTGAACCTTAGACTCCCTTACGAAATGTAGAAAAGCACAGGCAGAAGAGACATTAAGTTTCCCCCAAAACAGCTTCTCAACAGGATTTGTGGGATAATCCCAGAAATAAGTTTTAGGTAGTCCGTTTAAACAACTAAGACAGACATTTTGCTCATGTTTCAGTAGGTGAGCATCACAGCCACCACATGTTCTAGGATAAAATAACCCTATCACATCGTTTACAATTGAAAATAGTCGAGCGAATAAATGTTGCAAAGCCTCAAACCCTTGTTACAACTAGTTTCTAGTCAGTGTAAATTCATAATTTTGTCGCCTAAACCATAACCAATAATGGAAGACAAAGAAAAAACCCAGAGTAATCGCGTATTTCTCATCCTCGCAGTTATTCTACTGCTTTTATCTGGCGTTTTAGGCTGGCAATTGTTTGAACAAAAAGCCGCCAACGATCAGCTAGCAGCTGAAAAGGTACAACTTACAGATGATAAGACTAAGTTGACTGCTGAGTTGGATGATCTTCTAGGAAAGTATTCCGGATTAGAGGAGGAAAATGGTCAGCTTTCGGAAGAATTACAAGCACAGCGTGATGAAATTATGGCGCTTAAAGCCGATGTAGAGAAATATAAAGGTGATGCTGGAAAATTAGCGTGGTACAGGGCGCAGTTAAAAGCAATGAACGGTAAGTACGAAGCTATGGAGGCTAAGTTTGACAGTCTTTTTGCTGCTCACGATTCGTTACAGGGCCAGTACGGTAGTCTGGAAGGAGAGTTTACAAAGCAAACCGGACTAAATCAAGAGCTTACTAGTGAGAATATGAACCTAGCCAATAAGGTAGCTATGGGTTCTGTACTTACTGCCTACAAAATTGCGGTTGAAGGTGTAAGAGGGAAGAAGGATAAGGTTAATACGAAGGCTAGCAAGGTTGAGAAATTACGTGTGTGCTTTACGTTAAGCGAGAACCCGATTACTGCCAAAGGCGCAAAAACTGTTTACATGAGAATTGTTGGTCCAGACGGAAAAGTTTTGACGAAGGGTCGTGGAGAGGAGTTTGAGTTTGAAGGTGGTTCTATGACTTACAGCCTTTCCAAGGATGTAAATTATGAAGGTACACAGCAAGATGTTTGTGTTTTCTATCCAGCACCTACAACCAAATTCCAAACTGGAAAAAATACAGTTGAAATCTATGTAGACAAAGCATTGATTGGAACAGCATCGCTATCGTTGAGATAGAAGCCCGTTTCTGAATTGAAGCAAAAAGATCCTGCCATTTGGCAGGACCTTTTTTGTTGGTATCAGGATGAACGAATCTATTAATCTAGATAGTTGCAATAACCTTTAATTCAATTGCTATAGGTGTGGGAAGGCAGTTGATTTCTACCGTGGTTCTGCAGGGTAGATTATCCTTAAAGTACTCTGCGTAAACTTTATTGTATGTTTTGAAGTCGTCCTTCATATTGGTGAGAAAAACAGTTACATCGATTATCTTTTCCCAACTCGATCCAGCGTCTTCTAGAATCATTTTCACATTATTGAAAACAGAATGACACTGCTTCTCAATATCGTAGGAAACAATTTCTCCTTCTTCATTCAAATCAACCCCAGGGATTTTCTTCGTGCCGCGCTCACGTGGACCTACACCGGATAAAAACAAAAGTTCGCCAACCTTGCGGGCGTGAGGATAGAGCCCCACGGGTTCAGGTGCACGTTTAGAATCAAATTTAGAAGCGCTCATTACGTAATCAATTTTGCTCAAATATAGGCACGTCTGTCAACGAAATTGAAACATCAATAGTTCTGTTTTTGGGTGCTAAAAACTATACATTTGCTCACCTCACAAGGTTAGTTGATGGCAGCAAAAACAGGTGTATTAGTTATTGGAGCATCGGGCCAAATTGGCACCGAATTGGTATTGGCTTTGCGCGAACAATATGGCAATCAGAATGTGGTGGCAGCAGATCTTAAAACGGCCTCGGAAGAGGTTAAAGAAAGCGGCCCATTTGAATTGTTGGATGTAATGGATAGAGACCGCCTGCACCAGCTGGTCGTTCAGTATAACGTAGGTCAGGTTTATTTGCTTGCCGCTTTACTTTCCGCTACGGCAGAGCAGAAAGTAATGCCTGCTTGGAATTTAAATACTTACGGCCTTTTCTACGTGTTAGAGCTGGCTAGGGAAGGTTTGATTGATAAAATTTATTGGCCGAGTTCAATTGCGGTGTTTGGTCCCAATACGCCAAAATTGAATACGCCTCAATCTACCATAGCTGAACCATCAACAGTTTATGGAATCAGCAAATTGGCTGGAGAAAGATGGTGTGCTTATTATCATAAACGGTATGGAGTTGATGTAAGAAGCTTACGGTATCCTGGTCTTATCGGCTATAAAGGCAAACCTGGAGGAGGAACAACCGACTATGCTGTGGACATATTTCATAAAGCAGTCTCTGGTCAAGCTTATGAGTGTTTTCTTAGTAAACGCACCCGCTTACCCATGATGTATATGCCTGATGCTATCAGGGCAACGATGAGTCTTATGGAGGCCCCAGAGGAGCAAATCAAGATTCGGTCTAGCTATAATGTTGCAGCTTTTAGTTTTACGCCAGAAGAGCTGGCAATTGAAATCAGAAACCATATTCCCGGATTTTCGGTAACGTATAAACCAGATTTTAGACAGGAAATTGCTGATGGCTGGCCTAGTTCCTTAGATGATTCTGTTGCTGCAGCAGACTGGGGTTGGAAAAATGAGTTTACACTAGAGACCATGACCTCAGACATGCTGTATCACCTTTCGGCAATGGCTACGTAAACTCGGTGTGGCGAATATCGAACGGAAGATTGTAGCTTTCTACAAACATGTCGATGTCCTCTTGAATGCCATCATCGTCCTCTTCATACTCCCAAATGATTTTTACTTCGTGCCCCATCGCTTTAGCTTTTACCAATGTGTTAAAAAGCTCAGCAATGGCTTTGCTAGTTGCAGAATGGTAGTGTTCTAAACGCAGATGGACAATACGAATGGGCATCTCCGTTTCTAGCAGGCGCTTCACTCTAAGAACAATAGGGTCAAAGAAATCCATTCCTTCCTCAGGGTAAGACCGCCCGTCTATCTTGAGAATAGACTCTTGTCGGTCTAGCACAACACTCGGGCTGCGGTCAGATGCTTCAATAGTCCATTTTTCCATTACCAACAAAACTACAATTTATTGACTGGAATATGTTTAACTGAATTTTGATAATTATCTGAGCTCAGGTTTTATATGAAAACATGAATTAGGGTGAAACTCGACCAACGACATGGAACTAAAATTCTAGTTAGACAGTATAAACACAGCAAACGTGTAGAAAGACATGAGAGTAAAAGGCATTTTAACGTACGTTTTTGTTGTAGTCGCTTTCTTAGGAACTTCAGCTCAATCATCAGGAATTACTTCTGGAGATTCTCTGAATATTAGAGACGCAAGCAATCAGAAACAAGGTTGGTGGAAGGTTCTCAATAACGATGGGAAATACAAAGGATACGATTCCAATCAGTTGGTTGAAGAAGGTGAGTACCTCAACAACAAAAAAACGGGAGTTTGGACGAAGTACTACCCTAATGGCAACAAGAAACACGAACTAACTTTTGCTAATAACATTGCCAACGGTTATGCTAAAATCTATTATCGCTCGGGACAATTACAGGAAGAGGGGATTTGGAAACTGAACAAATGGCAAGGTCAGTACAAATACTACTACGAAAATGGGTCAATGAAGTATGATTGGGACTACAACGCTTCGGGAAAGCGAGAAGGTCAGCAGAAGTACTTCCACGAAAATGGCGTGTTACAATATTTGGGAGATTGGAAAGGCGGAAAGGAAGCAGGTGAATTAGTAGAATACTACGAGGATGGTTCGATAAAAGCTAAACGTTACTTCGATGGCGGAAATGTAATTGCCGAGAAAACGGTCAACTTAGTTTCAGGAAAAGAGTTTGATGATAACGTGAAAAAATATTCTGGAAAACCAGTTCCGAAACAAGTAGCTCGTGGCCAGTTTGTAGATGGATACAACAAGCTTATGAACCCAGACGGAACTGTTTCTAAAGAAGGCACTTTTAAGGATAAGCGACTAATTGATGGTAAGGTGTATGTTTACGAAAACGGTCAAGTGGTTCAAACCATCGTTTATGAAGACGGAAAAAGAAAGGGGGCAGAAGGCGTTCAGTAATGGGCTAAACCTATCTTTGTAGCTTATGCTTAAAAGAGAATGAGTAGCAAGCTGCATTTTTACAATACGATTTCTAGGAAAAAAGAGGAGTTCATTCCTGCAAATCCACCGTTCGTGGGAATGTACGTTTGTGGACCAACCGTTTATGGTGATGCTCATTTAGGTCACGCCCGCTCGGCCATCACGTTCGATATCGTTTTCCGATACCTGAAACATCTTGGCTACAAGGTGCGCTATGTGCGCAACATTACCGATGTGGGTCACTTAGAAAATGATGCGGATTACGGAGAAGATAAAATAGCGAAGAAGGCCCGATTGGAGCAGTTGGAGCCGATGGAAGTCGTCCAATATTACAAGGACCGATACCATCGAGAGATGGATGCGTTAAACAACAATCGACCGTCTATAGAGCCCCAAGCTTCTGGACACATTATTGAGCAAATTGCCATGACAGAAAAGCTTCTGGAAAATGGTTTTGCTTATGTTTCTGAGGGTTCGGTATATTTTGACGTGGAGAAATATGCAGCCTCGCATCATTACGGAAAACTCTCTGGAAGAAAGATTGAAGACCTTCAATCGAACAGTCGTGATCTCGATGGCCAAAGCGAAAAACGCAGTCCGCTGGATTTTGCTCTTTGGAAAAAAGCATCTCCCGAACACATCATGCGCTGGCCTTCGCCTTGGAGTGATGGTTTTCCGGGATGGCACATCGAATGCTCGGTCATGAGCAGCAAGTATCTCGGTAATTCATTTGACATACACGGTGGCGGATTGGATTTATTGTTTCCTCATCACGAGTGTGAAATTGCGCAGTCGGTTGGTGCCAATGGTGAAGAACCAGTGCGTTACTGGTTGCACAATAATATGATTACCCTTAATGGTCAGAAAATGGCCAAATCGTTGGGGAATACGATTATGTTACACGAATTCTTTTCTGGAGACAATGAGTTGCTTGATCAATCGTACGACCCATTAACAATCCGTTTCTTTATTCTTCAGGCCCATTACAGAAGCACGTTAGATTTTGGAAACGAGCCGCTTCAGGCTGCTCAGAAGGGATATTCTAAACTGAAAACGGCACTAGCAAGTGCCAGAAGTTTATCAATTGAGTGGAAACCTGAAAGTGATGAAGTTACAGCGTTGATTAATAAATGGTCAGACGAATGCGCTGCCGCGATGAATGATGATATGAACACGGCCTTGACTATAGCCACGCTGTTTGATATGGCATCATACATCAACGGTTTGAAGAACGTTCAGGAAAAGCGAATTCCTAGTAAAGCTCAGTTTGAGGAGATCATAAACATTTTTGCAGCATATTTTGAGGATGTACTTGGTCTTGGGAGTGAATCTACAGGCAGTCAAAATGTGGAGGTTTTAGACGATGTAATGGATGTTCTTCTTGAGTTGCGAACCACGGCTAAAGAGAACAAAGATTACGGAACAGCCGATGCTATTCGCGATAAGCTGAAGGCCATTGGCGTAACCATTATGGACGGAAAAGATGGTGCAGACTGGCAGGTTGATGCGTAGCCTGCTTGTGGCAGTTTTGGTCGGATTGCTTCTGTTTGGTTGCAACACAAATCGAAATTCAAGTGAAAACCTTGTATTACAACAAGCTCCGCAATTCAATGCAGATTCAGCTTATGGGTTTGTAAGCCAGCAGGTTGAATTTGGTCCTAGAGTTCCGAATTCTGAGGCACATCATAAATGTGGAGATTATCTTGTAAGCACTTTAACGCGGTTTGGAGCAGCGGTTACAGAGCAAAAAGACAGCGTTTTAGGCTACGATGGTGCACTGCTTCCCATGCGAAACATCATCGCGTCTTTTTCTCCTAAACTTGAGAAACGGATTTTGCTTGCCAGCAACTGGGATACGCGAGCTTGGGCTGATAGAGGCGACTCACTTCCAAATCTTCCGGCAGATGGTGCCAATGATGGGGCTAGTGGAGTAGGGGTTCTTCTCGAAATTGCTAGATTAATTTCCCGAGATTCTCTTTCAGTCGGAGTAGATATTATTCTGTTTGATTTAGAAGACCAAGACCGCCCAGCATACGACATTAACCCAAACCAGACCGAGCATTACGGTTGTTTGGGAACTCGGTATTGGGCAAATAATTTGAGTGGATATGAGGCCGTATATGCCATTCTTCTAGATATGGTAGGAGCCGAAAAGGCCAAATTTACTTTGGAAGGAAACTCCATGAAGTACGCTGAATCCCTTGTGCGAAAGGTTTGGGGTATTGGAAATAAATTGGGTTATCAGGACTATTTCAGATACAATCGTACTACCCACGTTCAAGATGACCATGCTTATATCAATGAAATAACTGGTATCCCAAGTATTGATATTATACAATACGACCCAAACGGTGTTGGGCCATTTTGGGAACATTGGCATACGCATCAGGACAACATGGCAGGAATCAATAAGCAAACATTGGGCGCGGTAGGTCAAACGTTACTTCAGGTGATATACAACGAAGAAGCCGATTGATGTCAACCAAGCCGTTCTTCACCATCATCACTCCAACGTATAATCGCGCATCTTTTTTGGAGGAGATGATTGCAAGTGTAGCAGCGCAAACGTTTCAAGATTACGAGCATATTATTGTTGATGACGGTTCAACGGATGAAACAGAGCAACTAATAAGCGGATTGAAGGAAAACCATCCTCAAATCTTGTACATCAAGCAGGAGAATAAGGGGAGAAGTGTTGCTCGAAATGTGGGAATTGAAGCGGCAAAAGGCAAATATGTTTGCTTTTTGGATAGTGATGATGTGTGGCTGCCACAGCATTTACAAACCCTAGAAGTAGCCACATCAAAGCAAAAGACTCCTGCTTTTTTTCATACTGGTCTTATCTGGTTTTATGAAGATGGAACAGCCGAACGTTTAGTAAAATATGCGGAGAGAAATTCCTTTTCATCTGATGTTGAGTACGTAATTGCCAATGAGTTTGCACCTAACTGTGTATGTATACACCACACAATTTTAAAAGAAATTCAGTTTGATGCTGAATTATACATTAATGAAGACATTGAACTTTGGGCCCGAATTGCAGCGGCTTCGTACCCTGTAGTTGAAGTTGCCACGTATACCGCAAAACTGCGGGTGCATGAGGGAAATACGCAAAACGTGGTCAAGGACAATATTTCTCCACGCATTAAGGCCTTTGCTAAACTTTTAGGTAATACTGAAGTGCGGAAAAATCTTTCATCAGTCTTCATCAGAAATAATAAACGCGGTTTTTCGGAGTTAGAAATTCGCTCCTTAGAAAACACGAAACAACGCTGGTTGCTTAGCAGAAAGCTCATTTTGTTTCTAATAAAATATCCGGAAGCACCCAGAAATACAGCCAAGGTTGTAACGTTGCTGTACAACCTTCCTGGGGGGCAACTGTTAAAAAGTCTAGTAGCCAAGACAAAGAGACAAGGCGTTGATTAATTTAGCCGACATCGTGCAAGACAGCTTAGTAATCATACCAACCTTTAACGAAAAGGAAAACGTGCAACGGATGATCCGAAAGGTGATGTCGTTGGATAAGAAGTTTGATTTGCTGATTATAGACGATGGCTCCCCAGATGGAACAGGGGCGATTATCAAGAGTATGATGAATGAATGCGAAGGACGGTTGTTCTTAGAAGAACGCTCAGGAAAGCTGGGTTTAGGAACCGCTTATATCCATGGCTTTAAGTGGGCATTGGCACGGCATTATGAGTTTATTTTTGAGATGGACTGTGATTTTTCTCATAACCCTGAAGACCTATTGCGATTGTATGATTCGGCTGTTAACGAACCTGCAGATTTGGTTATTGGTTCGCGCTACATTAACGGTGTAAATGTGGTTAATTGGCCTATGGGTCGGGTGCTTATGTCGTATTACGCATCATCTTACGTACGTGCCATAACGGGGATGTCTATTAGAGATACAACCGCAGGTTTTAAGTGCTACCGCAGAGAGGTACTAGAAACCGTAAGGTTAGATAATATTAAGTTCTTTGGCTACGCGTTTCAGATAGAGATGAAATTCATTACATGGAAATATGGATTTACAATCAAAGAAGTACCTATCATCTTTACCGACCGCACTGCTGGCGAATCGAAAATGAGCGGAGGTATATTCAAAGAGGCTATTTTTGGAGTGTTAGAAATGAAATGGAAAAGCTTTTTTAGAAGCTACAAACGGTAAACTAAACGATTCCGTACTCCACCAAAGCCGGATTTTCTACACATGAAACAATTTCTGTTTTTCCTTTTAGCTTTTTCTCTTTTCTTCTTGTCATGTCAGCAGAAAAGAATGCCAGAAGTGCCTGCGTATCTTATTGACAAAGACAAAATGGTCAAGATTATGATTGATATGCATATCATTGAAACGGCTGCCAACCTTAAAATCTATCCACCAGATTCTGCACAGCAACTATATCAGAATGATTTTGCATCCATCTATCTTACACACGATGTAACGAAGGAAAAGTTTGATAGCAGCATGTTTTATTATGCTACTCAAACAGACCAGATGAATGTGATTTATGATCAAATTTTGGAGGGTTTGTCTGAAATGGAAAGCGAGGTCAATTCTGATCAGTAGAGTATTTATCCTTCATGTATTGCTCGCATACAAAGGCAAACGTTTCGTTCATGTCCCTGAAAGAGAAATCGGGCAGTTGTTTCAATAGTTTTGAGTTGTTGTATCTGTTTAATTGCAGTGCGTGTTGAGCGACCTCCTTGGTAATAAACGGTTTAGCACCTGTAATTATCGAGCGTAGTTTTTCAACTCGCCAAACCACCTCAGTCATCCAACGTTTAGCTTCAAATTTAGGCGGTTGCTTGCCCATATTTGTAGCCAAACGGCCAAACACATCCTTATGCAAACGGTTCTCGGCTCCAACAATAAATCGCTCATTTCTAATGTTAGATTTCATCATTTGAACCATCACCTCTGCGACATCTCGCGCATCAACAAAACAATTTCCGCCACGGGTGTAAAACGGTAAGCCTTTCCAGGTGTTTTTGAAAAGAACGCCTGTACTTTGATCCCAATCGCCAGGCCCGATGATTAGCGTAGGATTAACCATAAATGCATCGAGACCCTCCACCGTTCCACGCCAGACTTCCATCTCAGCATTGTGTTTACTTATCGCGTAAGCTGCATTATGCTTACTCTCCTTCCACTCATTTTCCTCACCTATAATCTTTTCAGAACCATCGCGGCCAATAGCCGCCACAGAACTTACATGGCAAAGTCGAACATTGGGCATATCTAAACAAGCATTTACAACGTTCGCGGTACCTTCTGCATTTACCTTCTGCATATAGGCTTCCTCCTTCGGAATGAATGTTACCGCTGCCGCGCAATGATAAACCTGTGTAATGCCCACCATCGCATCCGTCAAGCTCGGCACATCCAGTACATCACCTTTTACCCATTCAATTTTTTGCCAGAGTTCTTCTGCGTTGGAGTGGTAATACCCAAAGACGTTTACTACCGCATCTCGCTTTTTCTGCGTTCTGTAAATGGCGCGAATTTGGCTGCCATCTTCTACCAATCGCATGAGCAAATGCGAACCCAATAGTCCCGTACCTCCTGTTACCAGAATCATGGCGTAAATGTATGACTAGAGAGTTTTAAAACGTTTGTTCTAAAGCAAATGCTGATTTATACTTTTGCCGGTATGAAAACAATGGACACATTTTCTTTC
>DMRV01000213.1:1516-3956 GCA_003456455.1 Flavobacteriales bacterium | reverse complement strand
GAGTTCGAGTCTCTCCTCCCGTGCAGCAACAGAAGAAAGGAAATGGCGAATATCAAGACATACGTAGAAGAATCTTACAACGAGTTGGTAAACAAGGTTTCTTGGCCAACTTGGGCAGAGTTGCAAAACAGTACAAGCATCGTTGCGATTGCTTCTGTGATTATTGCGCTTATGATATTTGTAATGGATTTTATTTTTGGTATCAACGGTGGAGACGACACGGTTTGGAAAGGTGTATTAGGTTTTTTCTATGAGTTATTCTGAGCAACCTGAAGTAAAAACAAGGATGAGCGAGAGCAGTAAAAAGTGGTACGTAGTTCGGGCTATTAGTGGTCAAGAGGCGAAGGTGAAGTCTTATATTGAGATGGAGATTCAGCACGCTGGAATGTCTAATCATGTTACTCAGGTTCTTATTCCGAAGGAAAAAGTGTTTCAAATCAGAAAAGGAAAGAAGGTAAGTAAGGAGAGAAATTTCTTCCCGGGTTACATTCTTGTTGAGGCTGATTTGATTGGAGAAATTCCACACATTATTAAGAACGTTACTAGTGTTATCGGGTTTTTGGGTGAAACCAAAGGCGGAGCACCTGTTCCATTGCGTCAGTCTGAGGTAAACAGAATCCTTGGTAAGGTTGATGAACTGGCAGAAAGCGATGAGGAAATGAATATTCCTTTTATTGTTGGTGAGGCGGTTAAAGTTATTGACGGACCGTTCAACAGCTTTAGCGGAATCATTGAAGAGATTAATGAAGAGAAAAAGAAACTCAAGGTTATGGTTAAGATTTTCGGAAGAAAAACACCATTGGAATTGAGTTACATGCAAGTAGAGAAAGAGTAAATAAACGAGGATTTATCAGTGCATTGATTTATGAATGCTTCCCCCTGCGCTGTCTATCATATATAAATAGTTCAAATAAATAGTTAAACATGGCAAAAGAGATAAGCGCATTAATTAAGCTCCAGATTCGGGGTGGTGCCGCTAACCCTGCCCCGCCTGTAGGACCTGCATTGGGTGCTAAAGGAGTCAATATTATGGACTTCTGTAAGCAATTCAACGCAAGAACACAGGAAAACCCGGGTAAGGTATTGCCGGTGGTAATCACAGTATACGCGGACAAGTCGTTCGAGTTTGTGGTGAAAAAATCCCCCGTAGCTGTCTCAGTTAAAGAAGCGATTAAGCTTAAGTCAGGTTCTGCAGAGTCTAACCGCGTTAAAGTGGGAAAGATTACTGTTGATCAGATTAAGGCTATCGCTGAAGAAAAAATGCCTGACATGAACTGTTTTACTGTTGAATCTGCCATGCATATGATCGCTGGAACAGCGCGTAGCATGGGAGTGACTGTGAACGGAAAACTTCCAGAAAAAGTTTAAGAAAAATGGCACTTACTAAGAATAGAAAGAAAGCCCTTGAGCTTGTGGATGTTGACACAACATATTCACTACGCGATGCGGCAGGGTTGTTAAAACAAATGCCAACCATGAAGTTTGACGCTTCGATTGACGTAGCCGTAAGGCTAGGTGTTGATCCTAGAAAAGCAAACCAAATGGTTAGAGGTGTTTGCAGCCTTCCACATGGTACAGGTAAATCGGTAAAAGTTCTTGCGCTTTGTACTCCCGACAAGGAGGAAGAAGCAAAGGCAGCCGGTGCTGACTACGTTGGACTTGACGAGTATCTCGACAAGATCAAGGGGGGATGGACCGATGTAGATGTTATAGTAACCATGCCAACGGTTATGGCTAAATTGGGCCCGTTGGGTAGAGTATTAGGGCCGCGTGGTCTTATGCCGAACCCAAAAGCGGGAACAGTTACCATGGATATTGGCAAGGCGGTTTCGGATGTAAAAGCCGGAAAGATTGACTTCAAAGTTGATAAGTATGGAATCGTTCATGCGGCAGTAGGCAAGGTGTCTTTTTCGGAAGATCAAATTGTTGAAAATGCAAAAGAGTTGATTTCAACACTTATGAAACTGAAGCCGTCTGCGGCAAAAGGAACCTATGTTAAGAGTATTGCTCTATCTGGGACGATGAGTCCTAGTGTACGGGTTGACGTGAAATCATACAGTAGTTAATTAGTTAAGTAAAGAACAATGACCAAAGAAGAGAAAAATCAAGCAATTGATGCTCTGGTAGCTGATCTTGACGCCACATCTAATTTCTACCTGGCTGATATTTCAAACCTAAACGCAGAGCAAACTTATAAGCTTCGTTCTACAGCTCACAAGCGCTCTATTGGAGTGAAAGTTGTGAAAAACACTTTGCTCAGAAAGGCGCTCGAAAGAGCAAATGGAGAGTTTGAAGAGTTGTATGACATTCTTAAAGGAAACACTTCAATCTTCTTCTCAGAGACAGGCAATGCTCCGGCAAAACTCATCAAAGAGCTAAGAAAGAAGACTGATCGTCCTTTATTGAAAGGAGCTTACGTAGGAGAAAGCATCTATCTAGG
>DMRV01000213.1:0-1489 GCA_003456455.1 Flavobacteriales bacterium | reverse complement strand
CTTCTGCAGTCGCCTGCGAAGAACGTTATCTCTAGTCTTCAATCACCTGGAAGAAACCTTTCTGGTATACTACAAACACTTGCCGAAAAAGGCGAATAATCGCTTATATCGGTTTTTATCAAATCAATTTACAAACACGAATAACAATCAAATAAAATGGCAGATTTAAAAGAATTCGCAGAGCAGTTAGTAAACCTATCTGTAAAAGATGTGAACGAACTTGCTGGAATCCTAAAAGACGAATATGGTATTGAGCCTGCTGCTGCTGCAGTTGTTGCTGGTCCTGCTGCTGCAGGTGGTGGTGACGATGCTGCGGAAGCTCAAACTGAATTTGACGTAATCCTTACAGCTGCTGGAGGTTCTAAACTTGCAGTAGTTAAATTGGTAAAAGAGCTTACGGGTCTTGGTCTTAAAGAGGCTAAAGAACTTGTTGATGGTGCTCCAAAGCCAATCAAGGAAGGTATTTCTAAAGAAGAAGCAGAAGCTTTCAAAACTCAGCTTACTGACGCAGGAGCGGAAGTTGAGGTTAAGTAATCTCGCTTTTTAACCTTTTAAGGTTGAAGTCAGCTCCGATTAATTTCGGAGTCTGACTTCGACCTATTACCGTTTACAGACAATACATTTACAAACCTCAAAATTCAATATTTTGGCTTTGAAGACAAAACCCGGACGTATAAGTTTCGCATCCACAAAGAATCAGATTCCTTATCCTGATTTCTTAGAAATACAGCTTAAGTCTTTTAGAGATTTTTTCCAGCTTGAGACAACTCCAGAGAATCGTCACAATGAGGGTCTCTTTAAGGTATTTGCGGAAAACTTCCCAATTACCGATACGAGAAACAACTTCGTTTTGGAGTTCTTGGATTACTTTATCGACCCACCGCGCTATTCAATTGAAGAGTGTATCGAACGAGGATTGACGCATAGCGTTCCTCTCAAGGCCAAATTAAAACTTTATTGTACAGACCCTGAACACGAAGATTTCGAAACTATCGTTCAGGATGTGTACTTAGGGACTATTCCATATATGACTCCGAAAGGATCGTTTGTGGTAAACGGTGCTGAACGAGTTATCGTTTCTCAGCTTCACCGTTCTCCAGGGGTTTTCTTCGGACAGAGCTACCATGCCAACGGTACTAAATTGTACTCGGCACGTGTAATTCCGTTCAAAGGTTCTTGGATTGAATTTGCCACAGATATTCACGGTGCGATGTACGCTTACATCGACCGTAAGAAAAAGCTTCCTGTAACTACATTGCTTAGAGCAATTGGTTTCGAAAGCGATAAAGACATTTTGGAAATCTTCGGACTTGCTGACGAAGTAAAAGTTAGCAAAGCTGCCTTGAAGAGAATATTGGGCCGAAAGTTGGCTGCAAGAGTTCTTCGTTCATGGGTTGAAGATTTCGTGGATGAAGACACTGGTGAGGTTGTTTCTATTGAAAGAAATGAGGTCATCATTGATCGGGAAACCCTCCTAGAAAAAGAACAC
>DMRV01000249.1 GCA_003456455.1 Flavobacteriales bacterium | reverse complement strand
TAAGTAGCCTCTTCAATCTTGTAAGCTGCCGCCTGAGCGAAATTAGTTCCAGTTCCCATTCCACTAATTTCTGCAGATGTGAACGTGCTAGAAGTTGCATTTCCTGCTTGGGTATGAACCACCCCGCCCATCATAAAGATGACAGAGTCTGCTCCAGAAACGTTTGCAACAGTCAGTGTATAGTCGCTTCCGCTTGACACAGTTTTGGAACTTGTAATGGACCCAACAGTTGGAAACCCAATTGAAGTTGTGTGGCTAAAAGCTGGAACATTGGCACTGCCTCCTACATTCCAATCTGGGTTACCAGAAAAGTCTATTCCTGTTGCACTTGTTTGAGATGGAAGGAATACGTAAGAGCCATTGTCTTGTTCATCTAAACTTTCACCCTCGCAAGAAACTATTCCTGCATTTAGATAGGTATCGTAGTCTACTCCGTTAAAGAAAACACCAACTGCCAACCCGAAATCAACCTCAACCTGACCAAAACCAGGAATATCCTGAAATGTAACACTTTTAACAGCTGCTAGTGTTGCGTAACCATCAGAGAATGCTGGAGTTGGAGGACTTGGCGCTGTAGATGTGTTATTGTCGTCATCGTCTGGCAAAAGATTACAAGAAGTAACCGAAAGAGAAACGAGTCCAGCCAAGGCTAAGAAACGTCCCATTTTGATTGTTGCATTTAAAGTATTCATGATAATGTGTGTTTATGGGGTTTGAATAATTGTGTGTCACAAATGAACCGAGTAAAAAGCACTCAGTTCTATGCGGTTTTACGTAATCGGTTATTGTTCAGGCAGGAACTCGGTAAGAATCCAGTTTCCCTCTTGACGAACTACGGGACCAAGTTCATCTGTGAACTGACAGGTTTCGATATTATCCAAACGATAATCAATGTGTTTTCTTGCTCCACGATAATTTCGACTGGCATAAAGTTCAACAGCATGTGCCCGTGGATCGGTGCCTTTCAAATTCTCGAGCGAAACCCCATAGATATCCGCAAAGTCTTCGTACCACTGAACGATGAAAAACGACTGGTGCATAATTGCCTGCCAATGACTAGGCATGGAGCGTTTAGCCACGCAGGAAAAACCATTGTCGTGAGGAGATGTAAGAACCACAACATCCTTGGCTGTATTTTCACTTATCCAACTATGCATTTGTTCCAAATCACCCACTACTCGATTTCCAACCATATACTTCTGTTGGTACTTTTTGGGTAAATATTTGGAGTTGGTAATGGCTAATAGCAGAACAGTTGCTGTAACAGAGGAAATTAAAAACACTCGCTTTTTTAGAAAGGAAGAAAAAGAAAAACCAGATAGAAACTCTCCAAGAAAACCAGCAACCATAATGGCGCTGAATGCTTCCATCCAAATGGTCATTTTAAACCACTGTGTTTTTCCTAGAACGTATACATCAAAAACTTCTAAACCAACCGAATAAATCAGTAAACCGAATAGATTTAGAATGATAAAGGCTGGATAAAACTTGTAGTCTCTAGGCTTTAAATAGACGTAAGAAACTAGGCCAAGCGCTAGCAACATTCCGAACTTAACGAAACTCTTTGCGGGGAAAATACTTGGGTAATAATGCAAGTGATTTCTAAATCCGTAGAACACCTGATAAAACCAATCTGCATCTACCGTTAATTTCTGACTAAGCTGAATGTAAAACACTGGAACAAGAACAAAAGCAGCTAACGCAACATAGCTCGCAACAAGCGCAATAGTCTTTTTAAAATCTCTTCCAACCAATAATTGATATGCAGTAAGCACTAGAAAAAGCTGCAACCCAACTAGTGGCTGAAAAAGCGTTGCAATTCCTAAAAGCAATCCTGAAATCAAAACTTTTTTCTCCAAGAACTTCCAAAGTGAAAAAGCTGAAAGTCCTTTGGCAATTGTGCTAGAAATGAAACTGGCGTACATCACGCTTACACCGCCAATTGTGAATCCGTAAAAGACAATAAGTGCTAAAAAAGGTGCCAACAGAACCGACCATCTATTAGAAAACAACCGCTCAGCAATTTTCCCAAACGAGAATGCCATAAGCGTTGCAGACAAAAAAGTAAAAGCAAATAACCCCCATTCTAACCCAACGGTTCTTGCCACAATCAACGCAAATCGTTCGTAGTAAAACCTTACGGTAAACACAGAATTGGCATCATTCACATAATAATCATGCGGGTAAAGCTGTGGATCTAGTAGCTGATAAACCTGCGGTAAATGCTCCGCCTGATCGTCTGTATTAAACTGGTATCCTTTTAAAAACAGGAACAGCGCAGCCACAAAAAAGGCATACCCCAAAATGGGTAAAGAACTTCCGAATACACGTTTACTCATCCTACGGTCATAATTACCGTTAATTTTAGCGGGCAAGATAGCCATGAACAAACGGATTCTTTTAGTCGAAGACGAGGAAAGCCTTCAAGACATTATTAAGCTTAACCTTGAATTGGAGGGTTATGATGTTTCTGCTGTGAATAATGGCAAGTCAGCATTGGAAGAATTTGCAGGCAAACGATTTGATTTAGTAATCCTGGATGTGATGCTTCCGGAAGTAGATGGTTTTACCATTTGCCAAACCATCAGATTAGAAAATACACGGGTTCCTATTCTGTTTCTTACAGCCAAGAGTTCTGCGGAAGACCGCATATTTGGACTTAAAATTGGTGGCGATGATTATCTCACCAAACCGTTCAACTTGGATGAGTTTTTACTTCGCGTTCAAAAACTACTGAAGCGAAATATGTCAGAATCGGCCAAAGAACTCAACACGTTCGGGTTCGGAAACTGTAAAATCGATTTTCAGTCGTTTACCGTTACAAGTATTAAAGGGGAAGAAATTCAACTTTCTAAACGCGAAATGAAATTGCTTCGGCTTTTTGTAGAACGGAGAAATGAGGTTTTGCCTCGCGAAACAATTCTAGAAACTGTTTGGGGCTACGATGTGTTTCCATCTACCCGAACCATCGACAACTACATTCTTGCTTTCAGAAAATACTTTGAAAAAGACCCGAAAGACCCGAAACATTTTCTTTCCGTTAGAAGTGTGGGTTACAAATTCGTAGCGTAAAGTTCAGATTGTATTTTCACGGTTGAATACAATCCCAATTTCAATGCTTTCTAGAATTACCCTTTGCCTTTTGCTACTTAGCAACTTATGTTCGGTTGCCCAAGTAAACCCCAATGACGTCACCATCATTCGCGACTCACTCGGAGTTCCACACATTTTCGGGAAAACAGATGCTGATGCCGCTTATGGTCTCGCTTACGCACACTCGGAGGACAACTTCTTTGATATTCAAGAAGCCATCATGGCTGGTAAAGGGTTAATGGGAAGCTACAAAGGGAAAGACGGTGTTTTGTTCGATTTTGGTCTACAGTTCCTGAATATTGATTCGCTGGTAGAAGCTCGCTACGAGCAGGATTTATCTCCTCATTATCGCTCGGTGTTAGAGGGTTACGCGCAAGCGCTAAACGATTACGCGACAGCACATCCTAAAGAAATATTACTTAAAAAAGCATTCCCAGTTACTGCCAAGGAACTTGTGAATAGTTCTACGCTAAGTATTTCTTTAATGGCTGGATTAGGCATGGCGCTTAAAGCTGTAAACGAGAATCGCGTTGAGGAGTTCTTGGGTTCTAATGAAGCGCATACAGGAACTGGTTCCAATGCACTGGCCGTTGCACCAGAAAGAATGGACGATGGTAATACTTATTTGCTCATCAACTCGCACCAGCCTATTGAAGGGCGTTTTGCTTGGTACGAAGCACATATTGTAAGCGAAGAAGGCTGGAATTGTGTTGGGGGACTCTTCCCGGGCGGATCCGGTGTTTTTGTAGGTTCAAACGAAAATCTTGGCTGGGGACACACGTTTAACTACCATCAGTTTGGAGACATCTACAAGCTAGAAATCAATCCTAAAAACAAGAATCAGTATAAATATGATGGCGAGTGGCGCAACTTCAGCCTAAGAAAAATTAAACTCAAAGTGAAGGTTATTGGAATAAAGATTCCAGTATCCAAAAAAGTAAAATCGTGTGCTTACGGCCCCGTGTTCGAAAACAAATATGGCTCGTGGGCATTCCGTTTTCCTGCATACAAGGACATTCGAGCCACAGAACAATGGTTCTTAATGAACAAGGCTAAAAACTTTGGAGAATTCACGGAGGCTATGAAAATGCAGGCCGTTCCGTTGTTCAATACCGTTTATGCTGATAAGGATGGAAACATTATGCTTCATTCAGGAGGTAAAATTCCAGACCGTAATCCTAAACTAGATTGGACTGCTCCCATTACGGCAAACACATCTGATTATAAATGGACTGACATTCTTGACTATGAACGTTTGCCACATGTGGAAAACCCCGAATGTGGTTATGTCTACAATGCCAATAACACGCCTCTTGAATGCACAGGCGACAGCTGCAACTGGGATGAGTATTTTCCAGGGCTACAAACTTTTATGTATAACCGTGGTGAGCGATTTGGCTACTTAATGGGCGAGCAAGAAGGGCCGTTTACAGAGGAAGACTTGGACAGAATCAAATACGACATGCACTATCATCCCAACGGAATTTATGAAGACAAGTTTGCAGCTATGTTCAATTTGGATGAGGGTAAGTATCCTGAAATTGCCGATGCCATTCAGAAACTAAACAAGTGGGATAGAAATGGCAATGCCGATAATATGGATGCTGCATTGGCCATGGTGGTACATGATTTTCTTCGACAAGAGATTGACGGGCCGTTCGCACTTATTATGATTCGACAACAAAATCTAAGCGAGGAAATGGCTGTAGATGCCATTCGTAAAGCCAAAAAGTTGTTGCTAAAAACCCACGGAACGCTAGAAGTTGCGCTAGGAGATGTACAGCGGTTAATTAGAGGAGATAAAAGCTTTCCCGCGCATGGATTACGTGAGGTTCCGAGAGCTACAGATACGAAGCTTCACGACAAGAAAAAAGGCATCTATAAAGTAACTGGAGGTGATGGGTACATTCAGATTGCGCGTTTCTCTAAAGATGGTGCGGATATTAGAAGTATAAACGCCTATGGTGCGAGTTCAAACCCAACCAGTCCGCACTACACAGATCAAATGGAGATGTTTACTAACCACGAGTACAGAAAGATTTACCTAGATCGTGAAACGCTAGAAAGTACCGCAGAACGTGTTTACCATCCGGGGGAGTGAGACCAGCACAGCTCAACAAATGCTAAAACCAGATAGATTATTTCTCTAGCGTAAGTGTGTAATCCCAATTCTGCTGGGCATCAACAGTAACGTTATAAGACACTTTTTGTCTATTGTCCGTATCAATAATTCTTTGCCAGTACATATCGCTTTCAGTTGTGCGGAAAACAATAATTTCATCTTGATTTGCTTCCCACGTAAACGTACCTGTTTGCGGATAGTCGGTACCGTTAAAGGTAAATGAGTAGTTCTGCTCGCCTGTACCATTGTTTTTAAATTCAACCGTTCCTGTAGGATTGTTATCCTCGGCTGTAAGAATAGAAGTACCGCCTACGTTTAACGTTCCCTCAACTTTGGTCACATTCCATGTTCCGAACAGAACCTTATCAAGATTTTTGTTACACGAACTGAATATGGTAACTGCAACAACTACTAAAGAAATGATGGTTATAGGCTTCATACGTTTTTGAATTTGAATGTAAAGTTAGGTCAAAAAAAACCCCTTGACCCAATAAAGGTCAAGGGGTTTTAATATTCCGCGAATTAGTTACTTACTGATAACCATTCTCTTAGTAAGAACGCTTACACCATTTGAAAGTGAGTACGTATATAAACCTGCACCCAAGGCCCCTCCATCAAAAATAATTCTGTTGCTTCCAGGGTTGGCAATTACCTGCATGTTAGACACTTGGCGTCCGGCAGCATCTCTTACCACAAAAACATATTTACCAGACTCTTTGCTTTCAAAGTTGATAAGCGCATTTCCGTTTGATGGGTTTGGGATGCTCTGATCTAATGAAAAGCCAAATTGATTTAAATCGTCAATACCTACAAAAGGCCCAGTTAGTACAAATGTTTCGCTGGCAGTAAGTCCCAAAGCATCCTCTACATTGATAGTGTAGGTTCCAGGCACAAGGTTTAAGCGATCTTCTGTAATTGGTCCATCAGTCCACTCAATATCATACGGTAGCGTACCGCCAGAAATAGACACATCAATACCACCAAACAAATAATTATTCTGGGCATCTACACTAGGATTCGTAACAACACCAGAAATAATTAAGGCGTTTGTTAGGTCAGGATAGCAATCCACAAACTTTACAACGATTGGTTCTCCAAATGCCGCACAGTTTGCGCTTACAGTGGGGAAATTGCTTGGCAATGGCGGAATATCGAAGGTAACAGATACCGTTTCTCCCGGACCTGCCGTAATGTCAATTCCTGCTATCTGATAAGACTCATCTTCAGTAATTAAATTACACGTATCAGCATAGTTAATTACAATGAAGTCTGGAACAGACATATCTAGCGCTGTAGTTCCTGTATTTGTAAGCGTAAGCGACCATTCTCCATTCGGATTTCCAGCAAACAAATCTGTGAGGTTCAAGCATGGCAATGTTCCTCCTGTTGCAAAATCTAACAAATCTTGATTAATCGGGAGTCCAAAAGCAATTGCATCATTTACGTTTAGTTGAGATCCATCAGGAAACGTAAATACCATTGGGAACAATTCCCAACCGTTATCAACCGCTTCTAGCGTTGGACATATTTCTGCAAATGGTTTGCATCCTTGAAGCGTATCGTACGTAAGCGGAGATACGTTAGGATCTTCAATTGCAAATGGCGTTACGTAATAACCGTCTGAAGCTAAACTATCCGCTAGCGTTGGACAGTTTCGTGTAAAACTGATTGACTGGCCATATTCCACTACAATATTTCCATTATCTCCTGCAAGTGTTGCACTTGCTTGGTCTACTACTGGTCCCTGAGATAAAGGCGTTATCGCCCATGCAACAGTAGAGAACGGGTTTGTGGTAAACCCTGGCGCATCAAACGTTACTGTTTGTCCACAACAAATTGTATCATTTGCTAGCGGAGTTGCCGCTGTGGGTAAACACAACCAGTAATCAAGAGAATTAGATGATTCGCAAACCCCTTGGTTTGAGAAAATGGCGCTATACGGCCCCGTTAACCCAGTGCTCGGTAGCGTATCTCCTGTTTCGCTCGGAACCAAAACGCCATCAATATACCACTGTACATTATACTCGTTAGGGTTACTTGCAATCTCTAAGTTTTCCGTTGCGCTGTTGTAGCTAATAATTGGTGGTTGTGGGTTAATAAGAATTTGAATCAACGATGAATCAGATTCAATTCCGCAAAAAACGTTTGTGTCAATAATAGCCAACGAGTAATAGTCAGTTGCGTTTACCCATACAGCGGTAGAGTCAGATATAAATGAACCTGCTTGTAGCCATTGATATTGGTAAGGTCCGATTGGGCCAGAAATCAGAATAGAATCTCCTAAACACACAGATTGTGATGGCGTAAATGTTAATTGTGGTTGTGCTGGAACCGGGAAAACGGAAACCGTATCCATTGTGGTAATAATAGTATCAACTACAGTTCCAATTGTGTAAGTACCGAATACTTCTGAATTTGAAAAGTTAAACGTACCAGTGCTGTTTACACTAAAGGCAAGAGCTCCTAAATTGTCATTCTGGGATGTGCCATCAGAATCCCAAAATGTCATTGAAAACACCAAAGTATTAAGTTCAATATCAAGATTACTCCAACTGTTTGAAAGGTTATTACTACCCTCTGACGATGTATAGGTTTGTCCGTTATTAGCATAATCAAAAAACAAGTCAGGAGCTCCTTGACAAACTCCAAACAGACTAACTTCCTCAACATCACCGCACCAACCAGAACCTGCAGCAGTAACCGCCACGTCAGTAAGCACATAATTATAAACTGTGGTAATCAACTCCGGATAATAATCCCCAGGGGTAATATAAGACTGGATTGGCGGTGCTGCATCAGTGGATGTATTCCCATTGTCAAAATCCCAAGAATAAGTGGTTGGCTGTAATGGCTCAAAGTTTAATAATGCTTCATAATTAACATCTAAAGAACCACAAGCAGAAGGAGGATCAAAGCTGAAACAACAGTTTCCTCCAGGAGATGGCTCAATAATTAGTGGAATTGTAAAACTGGTAGGTTGGTTGATAGTTCCAATTGGCGTAATAACGTTTGCCACTACGGCAATAACAATATTGTATGTGCCTGGAACGGTTGGAATACCGCACATCTTCACACAACCTCTTTGTGTAACTGGGTCGTTGGTGACGGTATATGCGCAACCAGGTTGGTCGCAGGTATAATTAATTCCTTGCGGCAGCCCTGTAACACTCGTTACTGTAATACCATTCAAAGTTACGGACTGGCCAGAACCAGAATCCGTAAAATCACGCGGCATAAAAAAGGTGGCATTCTCATCGTACGGCTGTCCTTGCACGCCATTTGGCAATGCAGCAGGACAAAGCGCAGGTTCAACTGGGCTAATTCCAACGCCACACTGTGTATCAATAAGACAACCAGGGCATTGGGCATTTACCGTTCCTGTTTGAAACGTGATAAATGCAATTACAAATAGAGAGAGAGTAGCTATTCTTTTCATTTTCATGGATTTAAACCTTTGCGAAAATACTTTTTTTAAAAGCTTGTTAAGTCACCTTTCATTCTCACATTTATTGAATTGGTAATCAGTAGTACAGACGCTGACTATAAATCAAGTTGTCACTAGCGCTGGCAAACCTCTTTAAAATCGCAATAGCCGCAAACCATTTGGTCTTCGGTTTGCGAGAAGGAAGTTTCTTTACGAAAGAGGTCCGAAAGCAGCTCGGTTACACGCTCTTTTCCATAGCTCAGAAGTTCTTCGTTCTCCAACTTCACTTTCTCTTGAGAAACGGTAATAGGGAATTCCACCTGCTGCGAGCGGAGATAGAACACGGTTGGCTGCACAGCATCCACCGAAGATGTGCTTGAAAACATCACCAAATAAGTGAGTAGCTGAAAGGCATGGTCGGCTTTGGTTGAATCAAACTCATCGACAAATTTGATAGCAGTCTTTTTATCAAACGAACCCGTTTTATAATCAATCATTCGGATGGTTCCGTTTGAAAGGCGATCTATTCTATCTGCCATTCCCTTTAGGTTGACAGAAATATTCTCACCATTTACATTCAACTGAACAGCTCCCGAAAGTTCTTCTTCTAACTGCAGCGGTGTAATCAATTGACCCGACCGAACCGTTCTAATATCATGATTCAATGCTTTAGTTACATACGACTTGGCCACTTCAAACGCCAGCAGGTTCTTGCCAACCAATTCTCCTCCGGTAGGTAATTGCTCCTTGAATTTAGATTCAAGTACCTGCTTAGCTTGCGCCTTCATCGCTTTCAGAATTTCTTCCGAAACAGGTTTATTTAAATACGGCTTGTAGAGTTCTTCGAGCGTATCGTGG
>DMRV01000138.1:2692-6545 GCA_003456455.1 Flavobacteriales bacterium | reverse complement strand
GCGGGTATGATGGTTTGGCATGGCGGCATTTCAGGTTCAGCTCCAATCAAAGTGGCTGAAGAAAATCACATAACCTCGTTAATGTCGAGTATCGTTTCGCCTGAGCAACTGCAACTTCTTCCAGACTCGATTTCGTTTTCAGAAACCGTTTTCGGAAATATGAATCTAGCAGCAGTTCTGTTAGCCATCATCGTACTTCCAGCGTTCATGTATTTCTTGGGGAAAAGATCTTCTACTGGAAGCTATTTGCCAATCGAAAAAGCAGACCTGAATCTGAAATCAATCGATGTTTCAGGCGCAGAACGACTTGATCACTCCAACTATTTCGGTCTCGCGATAGGCGCTATTATCACCGTGTATTGTGCTTATCTGGCAGTCAGTATTTTCCCTGAAAAAGGTTTTGGCTTCATCAATCCGAATTACATCAACCTCCTGTTGCTTGGTCTTTGCCTGTTACTGCATCGCAGCTTTTTCAAATTCTTAAAAGCCATTGACCAAGCCATTGGCGGAGCGTCTGGTATTTTAATTCAGTTTCCGCTGTATTTCGGGATTATGGGTATTATGAACAGCTCTGGCCTAGTTCAGCTTTTCTCGGACTTTTTCGTTGAAATCTCGAACGAAACCACCTTCCCAATCTTCACTTTACTAAGTGCAGGAATGGTGAACATTTTCGTGCCAAGTGGTGGTGGACAATGGGGTGTGCAAGGTCCAATCATTTTACAAGCTGCTCTAGAATTAGGCGCCAATATTCCTAAAAGCATTATGGCTCTTGCTTATGGTGATCAGCTCACCAATATGCTACAACCGTTTTGGGCATTGCCTTTGCTTGGAATCACAGGCCTAAAAGCCAAAGAAATTCTTCCATACACAGTTGCGTTGATGGGAGTTGGTGCAGTTCTGTACATATCTGTTTTGCTGATTTTTTAATTACAAAGAGGGAATAATCTGTAGTTTTGTTGCCAATCAGGGGTGTCCGAAACTCGGGCTGAGATAATACCCTACAACTTGATCCAGGTAATACTGGCGGAAGGAGATGAAAAAACAACTACTTATTGTAGCGCTATGCTTGTGCGCTTTAAAAATGCAAGCTCAAACTATTTCAGGAAACGTTTATTCTGCTTCGGATAGCACTGCTATTCCGGGTGTGAATGTTACCGTTTCGGGAACCTACAGCGGTACGTTTACCAATGCGGATGGAAAATTCGACATCCGATACGGCAAGGCTGATTCGGTCAAACTAGACCTAACTTTCATCGGATTCAATAATCGAGAAATAGCGGTGGTTGCAGGACAGGATAAGTTGTATAACGTTTACCTCACCCCGACATCTTATGAAAAAGACGCGGTTGTTGTGAACGCTACACGAGCAAACAGAAACACTGCTACCGCCTACACGGATGTTGATTTAGAAACCATCGAAAGACGAAATTTTGGTCAGGATATTCCCGTGCTTTTAGAATTAGAACCAAGCGTTGTTTCTACTTCCGATGCTGGTGCTGGAGTTGGCTATACAGGCATTCGAATTCGTGGTACGGACCCAACGCGCATCAACGTTACGCTAAACGGAATTCCGATCAACGATTCTGAATCTCACGGTGTTTTCTGGGTAAACATGCCTGATTTGGCTTCAAGTTTAGACAACATTCAAGTTCAGCGTGGAGTTGGAACAAGCAGTAATGGATCTGCCGCTTTTGGTGGAAGCATAAACATGCAAACCAACAAATTCCGTAAGAAATGGTACGTAGAAACCACCAACGGCTATGGTTCATTCAACACGTGGCGACACTCGGTTTCTGCGGGGTCTGGGCTGATAGCGAACAAGTTTACCGTGGATGCGCGCTTCAGTAGAATTTCTTCTGATGGTTATGTAGATAGAGCGACATCAAGCCTTTGGTCTTGGTATGCATCAGCCGCTTATCATGGCAAGAAAACGATGCTTCGTTTCAATGTCTTAGGAGGTAGAGAACGAACGTATCAGTCGTGGTATGGAACCCCTGAATCTCGAATTAACGGGAACCAAGAAGAAATGCAAGCATTCATTGATAGAAACTTCTTGTCTGAACCAGATGCAAACAACCTCTTGAACAGTGGGCGCACGTACAATTTCTACACGTACGAAAACCAGGTCGACAACTACGGACAAGACCACTACCAACTGATTTTTGCACACGAGTTTGACCGTAACTGGAACATCAACATAAACGGACACTACACACGCGGAAAAGGATATTTTGAGCAATTCCGTGGTGAAGATGACTTGGCTGATTACGGCTTAGAAAATGTAATTGCGGGTACTGATACAATCACAACCGCAGACTTAGTGAGAAGACGGTGGCTCGACAATCACTTCTATGGAGCTACATTCTCTATGAATTATACAGGCAAGAAAGTGCAGGCTACGTTGGGCGGTGGCTGGAACAACTACATCGGAGACCACTTTGGCGAAGTGATTCAAACTGAGTTTACGGAGTACGAAGAACTGCAGGAGCGTTACTATTTTGATGCGGCCAGAAAAACAGACATCAGCGTTTATTTACGAGCTAATTATCAGGTACATTCTAAAGTCAACCTGTTTGCAGACTTACAATTACGCTCTATCGACTACAGCTTTGAAGGACCAGAAGCAGACATTTTCGGAAGAGTAAGTATTATCCAACAGCGACTTAACTGGTTGTTCTTTAATCCGAAAGCCGGAATAAATTATGAGCTGAATAGCAGCAACAGAATCTACTCCTCTATCGCGGTTGGCAATAGAGAGCCTGCACGTGTTGATATTGTAGATGCAACGCAGGTTTCGCGTCCTGAGTCGGAAAGAATGTACGACTGGGAACTTGGCTACGAACGAAAACACCGCATTTATTCCTTTGGCGTAAACGCTTATTGGATGATTTACCAAAACCAGTTGGTACTCAGCGGACGTGTAAATGATGTAGGTGCTTACATACGCGAAAACGTGGACCAGAGCTACCGACTAGGCGTTGAGGTAATGACAAGTATCAATATTCTCAAAAATCTGAGTTTGAACGCAAACTTTACATGGAGTAGAAACCGCATTCTGAACTTTGCGGAATACGTAGATGATTACGATAATGGCGGACAGCAAGTTATTGAGCATGGCGAAACAGAAATTTCGTTCTCCCCAAACTACGTTGCCAATGCGGTTTTAACATACCGACCAATTAAGAATCTTGACATTGCTTTCATTACCCAATACGTTGGAGAGCAGTTTTTAGACAACACATCTAATCGTGATAGAATGCTGAACGATTACGTGACCAACAACTTCCGTGTGCACTACAACAATAAATGGAAGTTCTTTAAAGAAATTGGTGTAGGTGTTCAGCTAAACAACATCTTCAATCAACTGTACGAATCAAACGGATACACGTTTTCGTACATCGCTGGTGGAGAATCTATTACCGAGAATTTCTACTATCCGCAAGCTGGTTTCAACTTTATGACCATGCTTACGCTGAAGTTTTAATGCGCCTTTTCGGAACATTTTAAAATGATTACTGTTCGGATTTCCTAAACCAAATCTAACAGAAATGAAAACACACTTACTAAGCATTGCTTTTATAGCGTTCACTTTTACAAATACATTTGCGCAGATTCCTAATGGGAGTTTTGACAATACAACCACCGAAAGCAGCTGCGTTCAACCACAAGGCTGGAACACGGTGAATGGTTCTACTGGCACGTTTGGTTTATGTACCGCAGAATCAGAAACAAATAATGCATACAGTGGAAATGCTCTTCAGATAACCTCTGAGTTCTTCTTTTTTGCAGCGCAGGTAATACCAGGACTTGTAAGTAATGGAACAATCAACATCCAAAACCAAAGTGTAACAGG
>DMRV01000138.1:0-2659 GCA_003456455.1 Flavobacteriales bacterium | reverse complement strand
GGAGATACTTATTCGTTGATTGCAGTTCTGTTAAATGATAATACAGGAGACACCGTGGGAGCGGCCATTTTTGAAGGAAATACAACGGTGTCTACTTGGACGCAGTTCACCCAACCTGTTCAGTACTTAAATCAAGATATTCCGACTACGTTACAGATTACCATGTTTGCAAGCGACCCAACAAACCCGCAAGATGGTAGCACCGTTTTCTTTGACGAATTGGATTACGAAAGCCTTACGGTAGGTATTGAAGACTACAACCAAGCAGGTGTAAACGCCTATCCTAACCCAGTTATTGACGATGTGGGTTTTAACCTTGGTTCTAATGAATTAGCTACGGTAAATATCTACAACATTCTGGGTACGAGTGTTTTGCAAGAAACCATTACAAGAGAGCAAAATAGCGTGTCGTTGCGTTTCATTTCAAACGGAACATACATTTGGCAACTAACTACCAGACAAGGAGAACCGATAAAAACAGGCAAGTTGATTAAGACCAACTAAGGTCTACTCATAATTGCTTTGAGATGGGTAACTTGCTTTTATGCAGGTTACCCATTTTTTGTCTCCCATAGGTATGGTTCAAATTACTGAAGAACGGGAGTGTATTACACAGATTCGTTTTGCAGATGGAGAAGTTATACCGCTACCCTATTCAAGCGCTGTTTTAGATGAATGCATTGCACAGCTTGATGCTTATTGCAACAGCGGTTTAAAAGAATTTGACTTACCACTAGCCCCCAAGGGCACTGATTTTCAAAAATTGGTTTGGGCAGAATTGCAGAACATCCCTTTTGGTAAAACAGTCTCTTACCTCGACATGGCAAAACGCTTGGGAGACCCAAACGTTATTCGCGCAGCTGGAACAGCAAATGGCAAGAACCCACTAGCCATCGTTATTCCATGCCACAGAGTAATTGGTAGTGATGGAAGTTTAACGGGGTATGCTGGAGGATTGAAACAAAAGCAGTGGTTGTTGGAACACGAGAGTTCGCAAATAACCTTGTTTTAGCCTACCTTCTTTTTAAGGTAATATGTATTCAATTGCATGCCAGACTCAGAACTTTCCGTAGCTGTTTGAATAGTGTATCCGTTAGAAAGCAAATCGGTAAGTGTTTGTTTTAAAACAAAATCGCCATTTCCGTGGCCGGCATCCGAAACCTCTACCTCATCAATCTTTCCCAACCCTTTAGAAACAAATACTACAGGCTTAATATTGAAAAGCTCGTTTATTGGCTTCACCACGCGCACAATAGCTAAACTATCGTTTGCCATTTCTTGTGCTGGTCCGCCAGTCCAAGAGCTAAAAACAATCCAACCTAGGCAGACTGTAAACGCGATGAGGGTACTTGAGGTGGCTTTTTTCATGGTGGTTGAAAGTATGAAAACCCAGCACTATTAGCAAGCGGTTACTAGTTGCCGCAGTTGCAATGGCTATCCATTTGAACAGTGGTATTTGGCAACATTAGCTTAATATCTTCCTGCTCATTTTCGGTCATTACAATTACGCGTAAATCAATCTCTTCTAGCGCGTACATCTCTGCCATAGACTTAGGTAAATGCGTGATATTGTTACTCCACATGTCTATATAACGCAGTTTCTTCAGGTTGCCAATCTCCTCTGGCAAAGTCTGTAATTCGTTCTGATTAATAATCAGTTCACGCAAGTCTTCAAGCTGCCCTATTTCTGGCGGAAGCGACTCAATTTTATTCTTAAAAAGAATGAGTTTTTTAAGGTTTTTTAACAGCCCGAGGTTTGCTGGAATTTCTGTTAAGCGATTTTTACTCAAGTCTAACCACTGTAAATTAGGAAATGCCGTAAACACCTCAGGTGGCACTTCTCGTAAACGACTCTTTAGTTTTAGGCTATACACACTATCGCGCGGAGCAGCCAATGCTTCCTCCAACGATTCGTACTGGTAGATTTCCGTTTCTAACGCATCCAAATTCCAGCTCTGCGAAAAAGCAGCACCCGAAAAACTTAGTAGTATAACCGTTAAAAACAACCTCATAAAATTCCTTCTGCCAAATTCTTATCTATCGCCAAGCGTGTTTTCAGCTCCTCCACGTTCTCAAACTTCTTTTCGTCTCGTATGCGGTCTTTCAACTCTAAGCTTATTTGTTTGCCGTAGAGCCCTTCGTCAAAATCGAAAATATTCACTTCAATCCTTCTCACTTGTCCATTAACGGTAGGTCTGTTGCCAATATTGAGCATGCCGTTAAATTTATTTCCTGCTACATAGACGTAACAAGCGTACACTCCGTTGGCTGGTATTACCTTGGTTTCGTCATCCACCTTAATATTTGCGGTTGGATAACCAAGTTCTCTGCCCAATTTATCGCCATGAATAACCGTACCCGATAGCTGATACATGTGCGCCAGGTACTTGCTAGCCGTTAGCACATCGCCCTCTTGCAATGCTTTTCTAATCTTGGTAGAGCTTACGGCCACATCGTCTACATCTTGCACCGAAATTTCTTCTACCCGAAAGCCGTACAGCGGGCCCGATTCGCGTAAATGCTCAAAACTTCCTTCGCGGTTACGTCCAAAATGATGGTCGTAGCCAATAACCAAAACGGAGGTTCCGAGCTTATCTACAAGAATATCGCGGATAAAATCGAGCGATGTTGTCCTCGAAAACTCTTTGGTAAACGGATG
>DMRV01000015.1:5468-6473 GCA_003456455.1 Flavobacteriales bacterium | reverse complement strand
AGCTTATTGTCTGCACCTCGTTTTGGCTTTTCATTCAACAGCCGAAAACCATTGTTCCGCAATCGTTCCATTTCGGCATAAATGTCTTTTACAGCATAAGCTACATGATGCATTCCCTCGCCCTTTTTCTGTATGAATTTGGCAATGGTACTTTCATCCGAAGTGGCTTGCAGCAACTCAACCTTGTTATTTGATGTTTGAAAAAAGGCAGTAATCACATTTTCCGACTCAACAACCTCTTGTTTGTAGCATTTCGTGTTCAACAGTTTTTCGTAAACAGGAATGGATACTTCTAAACTCTTTACAGCAATTCCCAAATGTTCGATGTGTTCCATGGTGCAAAATAAAAAAGGCCAACTCAATTGAGTTGGCCTTCATCAATATTATTTCAAAAATCTAGCGCTTAAATGTTGCGGTTGAAGTTCCGTAGTTCAAGTAGTAAGTTCCTTTTTCAAAGCCCGTAACATCAACTCTCTTACCTACTCCCTTAGCTACAACGTTTCCATAACCATTGTACACCTCATAAAGCGTGTTATCTGAGAAGTTGATAGCATCAGTAACTTTCTTTCCGTCTCCAGGTTGGAAAGTAATTTCAGGTAATGGTGAGTTTGTTTTTGCTTCGAACGAATAACGCGGCTTGTTTTTGTAATCCGTTTGCTTTACTCTAAACCTGTTTTGTCCATTGTGAACAGTAGTAAGCTGAATCTCATAATCGTTCTTTTCAGGATTTCCTTTTCCTTCAAATTCACCAACCTCAACCCACTTGCTCCAACGGAATTGCTCAATAGTGTATGGCAATTCTCCTGTCTCGTTGGTTGTAGTAATAGCCAACACACCATTTTTACTAATACCAATTGACGATATGTCAAAAGTGCTCATTGGCTTTAAAACCTCCGGATTAACAATCTTTGGTTTGCAATCGTCTTTGTGCGAAATGCGAATTTCAATTGGAGACCCGAGATTCAACTGAAAGAAACTCAAATCAATTTCAAATGCGCTTGAGTT
>DMRV01000015.1:0-5372 GCA_003456455.1 Flavobacteriales bacterium | reverse complement strand
CAGAATCACCATCAAAATTGGAAGAATTTGCTTCTTACTAAGGACGAATCGTGTCATTGTTGTTGAAAACTTGTTAGTTAAAGACAATATTAAGCGGTTGCTAAGATAAATCAAAACCTGTCTTTACCTAAGATTTTCGATATGCGGCTTGTATGCGGCACCTGCAGTACCTTGCATTCTTTGAGCATAACTGTTAACCTTGTGTAAAGCACTTCTGATATGAGAATTACTAATGTGTCCGCCTTTCTACTCATAATTCTCTCAACAGTTACGTTTTATTCTTGCGAAAAAGTTGAAAGGCAGAATGAACAGCGCATTGCAAAGGGAGCAGTAAGTCTTGGCGGAAATTTAAGCGTTGCCATTTCTAGCGAGGTAACCAGCTATTTGCCCAATCAAATTTCTGACGCGATTTCTTCAGAAATTGGCCTGCATCTGCACGAAGGTCTGTTGAAGTTGGATTCAAAAACACTTAAAATCATACCTGGGCTGGCTAAAAGTTGGTCGGTAGACAATGCAGGAACTTCATACGTTTTCACACTAAGAAATGGAGTGAAATTTCATGCTGATGAATGCTTTGGTAACGGAAGCAGAGAAATTACAGCACACGATTTTGAATACAGTTTTAGACAATTATGTAGTGCCGAAGCCGGAAAAGCTTTCGAAACGACTTTCCGAAATCGCGTTTTGGGCGCAAACGAATTTCATGACGGCACTGCAGAAACCATTGCCGGTGTTACCGTTATTGATGATTATACACTGAAGGTTCAGCTTTTTAAACCAGACCCTTCATTCTTGTTTGTTCTTGCGCAACCATCTACTGCTGTTGTCTCCAAAAAGGCGATTGAAAAGTATGGAGATGAAGCAATGGTCGGAGCCGGTCCTTTTGGTTTCAATTCTTACGAAGAGGGCGTAATGCTGGTGCGCAACCCTGAATATTACCAGAAAGATGCATTTGACAATCGGTTGCCTAACATAGATACGTTAGTTTTTAAAACCATTGCAACTAAGGAGGAGCAATTAAATGCCTTTCTTAGGGATGAAATTGACATTGTTTCTGGATTGTACCTTGATCCTGTTAAGCAGGTTTTAGAAGCACATGTTGTCGATTTTTCGGGCAAAGCCCCGAAATACGTAATGCAGCGAGAATCAGAATCTATTGGCTACGAATCTTACAGTATTTATCGTGCTAACATTATTGGATTTGAAAATAACTTTATGGGTTATCGCGACTTTTTGTCCGTTCAAATTGAACAATAACCCCCATTTCTGAATTTCACACTTATGGATTTAAAAGGAAAAATCGCCTTAGTAACTGGCGGAAGCAACGGTATTGGCAAACAGACAGCTCTTCAACTTATTAACGAGGGAGCAACGGTTTATATAACTGGCAGAAATGAAGGACGGCTGCAAGCTGCGGCTTCTGAAATTGGTGCGAAGCCAATCTTGGCCGACTCGTCCGTTCAGGTGGATGTTGACCGCGTTTTTAGTCAAATAATGAGCGCGAAACAATCATTTGATATTCTGGTAAACAATGCTGGGTTTGGTGCTGGCTGGGCCGAAATTGGCGAGCTAAACATGGAGGATATGCTACGCGTCTATCAGACCAATGTGTTTGGCGCGGCCATGATGGGGCAGGCGGCTGCCAATATTTTCAAAAAGCAGAAATCGGGCGACATTGTAAACATTGGTTCAACTGCATCGGTAAAAGGGTATGCAAAGGGCAGCATTTATGCTTCATCAAAATTTGCGCTGCGCGGATTGAGCCAATGTTGGCAGGGAGACTTGCGGCCTTACAATGTGCGTGTGATGCACGTAAATCCATCTGAAGTAACTACCGCTTTTGGAAAAGAGGATGGCGTGAGCCGAGCAGACGTAGACAATAAATTACGCTCTGAAGAAATTGCTGATGTCATACTATCACAACTAAAGATGGATGCACGAGGATTTGTACCAGAGGTGACGGTTTGGGCAACCAATCCTTGGTAAAACGCGAGATTCACGCAACGCAATCTTATATTTGAGAATATAACATCTAATCTTATTTGAACATGACCAAAGTCTTTACACTCGTTTCTTCCCTCTTGTTTTTTTCATTCACCCAAACCATTGGACAACCAAACTCTGTAACTGTTGGCAGTACAACATTGGATGTTAGGGTTGTAATTGAAGGCTCAAATTCAACTAACGGAATTGATATTCCTTGGGAGATTCAGTGGGGGTCAGACGACCATATCTGGATGACAGAACGATACGGTAGAGTAAGCCGATTAAACCCAACAACAGGAGTTCGTACAACCATTTTGGACTTGACCGGTAGCGTTTATGCCAACTCTGAATCAGGGCTTCTAGGTATGCAGCTTCATCCAGATTTCGCAAACACGCCTCAGGTTTTTCTCGCTTACACCTATTTTAGTGGTGGTATTAAAGAGAGAATTGTCCGTTACGAATACAATAGTACTTCCGGCTTGTTGGAAAACCCTCTTACCCTGATTGAGGGAATCAATGGAAATACAACTCATATCGGTTGCCGCTTGCTCATTCTTCCGGATAATACACTACTCGCCACAACAGGGGATTATCGAAACGACCCTATCGCCCAGAATGATAACTCGTTAAGCGGTAAGATTCTAAGAATGAATCTTGATGGAAGTATCCCTTTTGATAACCCATTCGGTGCTTCAAGTTACGTTTACAGCAAGGGCCACAGAAACGCTCAGGGATTGTTGATTGGACCAAACGGAAAAATCTATAGCTCTGAACACGGCCCATCAACAAATGATGAATTCAATATTATCGTTGCTGGTGGTAACTACGGCTGGCCTGATGTTGAAGGATTCTGTACTGGAAGCGAACTTACTGACTGTAATGCGATGACGAACTATCAAGATCCGCTCGCAATTTGGTACAATGGTTCAACCATCGCACCATCAGATATTGCTTGGTATGACCATCCTGCAATTCCAGAGTGGCAAGGAAAAATTCTGATGACTGTTTTGAAAACCGAACACGTGAAAGTTCTGGAGCTTAACGCGGCCGGAACAGCAATTATTGGCGAGGAAATCATGTTCAATTCTGGTCATGCTGGCAATCCTTCTTCCACATCTTCGGGCACCTACGGAAATGGGGACTTTAATCGTCTCCGTGATATCCTTGTGGCACCTGACGGTAGAGTATTTCTTGCTACCAGTGGTTCTTCTTGGGGAACAAGTGGAACCTTCACAAATACAATTGTTGAGTTAAAAAACTCCGCTTATATCGCTACAGGAATTGCTGACGGAAATCGCACGAAACAAACTCAAATTTTTCCGAATCCAAGTAACGGAGATTTAAAACTAGTATTTGACGAAAAGCTACTTGGCGGAAATTTTAGTGTTATCGACAGAGTTGGAAAAATCATTTTCACAGGTCAAGTAAATACCGTTCAGCAAGATTTGAATCTTTCAAACTTGGCATCGGGTTTGTATTTCCTACAAGCACAGAGCGAGAATTACGCTTCAAACGAACGAATCCTAATTACTGAATGAGATTTTTACTGCTTGGTTTTCTATTGAATTTTTCCACTGCCATTTTTGGTCAGGTGAATAATCCTGAATTTGATAACATTGCCAAAAAGTTTGAAAAAGGAAGCTGGGAATCGGCTTTAGAATCTGCGGAATCGCTTATAGACAATGACAAGCACCGCAAAAAACCAGAGCCTTATTTGTGGGCTGCCATGTGTTTCTATGAAATTCATCAATCCGATGATGAGAAACTCAAATCGCGTTTTAAATCGGCTTTGCGCGATGCACTAAAACATACGGGAAAGGCGGTTTCAAAAGATAAGAACGGAGACATCGTTCAAGATAATTTAGAGTTTTTTGAAACGATGAAAAAAGAAGGAATTGCCGAAGCGCAGCGGTTTGAAGCCGCAGACGATTTTCGTAAGGCACAGTATACCTATAAACAAATTTTGAAGTTCGCACCAAACGACCCATACATTCAATTTGCCAAGGGCGTTACGGATATACGGATGAGTTCTATGTATGAAGCTGAACGCGAGATAAAAGCGAGTTTCCCAATTTTGGAACAGAACTACCGTAATCTAGAATACCAACCTGACCCAATCAGTTCGCCTTTATTGAAACCGGCCGTTATCTATTATGCAGACCATTTAATTGGTAGCAACTTTACTGATTCAGCTAAAACCGTTCTTCTATCAGCTCGTGTGTTTTTTCCGCTTGATGAAGAGATTAAGGAGAAGCTACAGGGCCTTTGATTATTAGACCGAGAAACCGAGGACACAAATATCATCTATTTGTTCCAGCTCTCCTTTCCAGTCTACAAACAGCCTATTAAGTTCTTCTGACCTTGTTGTCGCGGGCTGAACTTGCAAGCCCTTTAACCAGTTTATTACTCTTTTTCCCATAAGCTTCTTCCCGCTTGGTCCGCCAAACTGATCTTGCAAACCATCTGTGCATAGATAATATGTAGCGGCTCTTGTCAAAAGAATAGTCGTTTCCTCAAAAGGCACATCTGTGGTTAAGTAATGCTCTCCAATACCCCTGCGCGTGCCCTTTACTTGCGAAACTTCTGTTCCTGAAATTATCGTTAACGGTCTCCTAGCCCCAGAAAATGTAAGCTCTTTTTTGCTCTTATCTATTAATACGAGACCCATATCCATACCATCGGTCCCTTGCTTTTTCGTTCGTTCGGCACAGGCAAACGTAACTTCAATTTTTTCATTCAACCGTTCGAGTATTTCTGATGGCGACTCAATTTTTTGTTCGCCCACAAGCTCATTCAAATAGCTGTGTCCCATAATTGACATCAGGGCGCCAGGCACCCCGTGTCCCGTGCAATCTGCAACGGCAACCAATGCTCTAGACTCACTTATCTTATGAAACCAATAGAAATCGCCACTCACTATATCTCTGGGGAGGTTGAAAACCATACAATGAGTCAAAAAAGCATTCATCTGCTCCGGAGTTGGCAACATAGTTTCCTGAATGGTTCGAGCATATTCCAAGCTGCTTTTTACCTCTTCGTTCTTCTCACTAATGACCTGATTGGCCACCTCCAGTGCGGCTGTTGATTGCTCCTGATCCCTTAATACTTTATTCAAAATAGGGTAAGTAGCAAAGCCAACCAGAATCATTACTAAAACAGATACAAGTAAGCTGTCGAACAGTTCATTTCTAGCCTCTGAAATGAATGAATCGAATGGATAGTCAGCCTCAATTACCGCAAACACTTTTCCTTCAGAATCTCTAAGTGGGCAAACTGCGGTTAACCAAGTTCCATGATCGTCCTCAAATGGTGGAATTGTGCCTCCCAAATAGTAAATGCTCTTGAGTTTTTCGGGCGGGCTTTCATAATGCCAACCGTAGCTTCCT
>DMRV01000280.1:2168-7325 GCA_003456455.1 Flavobacteriales bacterium | reverse complement strand
AGCATCTCCCTTTATTGACTTCAGTAACTTCTCAGGTACAGAATACTCTTTGAGTAGAATGGTGGGTGTAAATGAGGCCGTTAATCAAGGTGCATTGGCATTTTACACCAATGATGGTACTGGAGTTGCCGAAAAAATGAGAATTAATAGTGCTGGTAATGTAGGGATTGGCATAACTAACCCGACTTATAAACTACATGTAAACGGCAAGATTAGAACCAACGGTATTAACGAAACCTCTGACGGTAGATTGAAAAAGGATATTAATAAGATATTGAACGCTTCCGAATTGGTGAAAGCTTTAGAAGGAGTGACCTATTACTGGAGAACAGACGAATTTCCGGACATGGATCTAGATAATAGACTTCAATATGGATTGATTGCCCAAGAGTTGGAAAAGGTTATCCCAGAGCTAGTGAATACGGATTCTGAAGGATGGAAGTCGGTGGAATACACTCACTTAGTTCCAATTCTTTTGGAGGCACTAAAAGAACAACTGGGTACTATTGAAACTCTTCAAGAAGAGAATGCAAGTGTGAGTAAGAAATTAGAGAACTATGCTTCTCTTGTTTCTGACATAGAGAGACTTAAAGAAGCGGTAGGAATTGACAAGCGAGCTGAAAAATAGGTTGCTCGAATAGTGTTCCTCAAAAAAAACTCCGACTTATTTAATAAGTCGGAGTTTTTTTTGTGGGGAGTTGTATTAAACCTCAAGTAATCGTAGATAATTTCAACTCTCCCCCAAAAACGGGTAACGATAATCTGTTGGCGGCACAAAATTCTCTTTGATTGTTCTTGGGGAAACCCAACGCAATAGGTTAATCATAGAGCCAGCTTTGTCGTTTGTTCCAGAACCTCTAGCACCTCCAAATGGCTGCTGACCTACAACCGCTCCGGTTGGTTTGTCATTAATGTAGAAGTTGCCTGCACAGTTCTCTAGCTTTTTAACCGCAGCTTCGGTTGCATAACGGTCTTGGCAGAAAAGAGCGCCAGTGAGTGCATAAGGAGAAGTTTTGTCCAGAATGTCAAGCGTTTCTTCCCATTTGTTCTCATCAAACACATAAATGGTAACTACTGGACCGAAAATCTCTTCGCACATAGTGGTATACTGAGGGTCGTTGGCAACAATTACTGTTGGCTCAATAAAGTAGCCTTTGCTCTTATCGTAGTTACCTCCAGCAATAATCTCTTGTCCGTCTGCTTTTGCAGTATCTATGTATCCAGCAATTTTATCAAACGATTTCTCGTCAATAACTGCATTAATGAAGTTGCTGAAATCCTCAGCAGCACCCATTTTAAAGGTTTTCAAGTCTTCAATCACGTATCCTTTTACTTCTTTCCAAAGGTTGCTTGGAATGTAAACACGTGATGCCGCTGAACACTTCTGTCCTTGGAACTCAAATGCACCTCTTACAATAGCCGTTGCAACTTGTTTTGGGAATGAAGAAGGATGAGCAATGATGAAATCCTTTCCGCCCGTTTCGCCTACAATGCGTGGGTAGCTCTTGTAGTTGTGTATGTTTTCACCAATTGTCTTCCAAATGTTTTGGAATACGCCAGTTGAACCTGTAAAGTGGATTCCTGCAAACTCAGGATGCTTGAAAATGACATCTCCAGCAACTGGCCCACGAACATAAACCAAGTTGATAACGCCATCAGGCAAGCCAGCTTCTTTGAAAATCTCCATGATGATTTGCGCAGAGTAAATCTGCGTATCAGCTGGTTTCCAAACAACTGTATTTCCCATTAGAGCTGGCGCTCCAGGTAGGTTTCCAGCAATAGAGGTAAAGTTGAATGGCGTTAAAGCGAAAATAAAGCCTTCCAACGGACGCTGTTCAACGCGGTTCCAAGTTGGAGCAGGAGAGTAGGGAGGTTGTTGCTTATAGATGTCGGTCATAAACTCAACGTTGAAACGAAGGAAGTCTGCGTATTCGCACACTGCATCAATCTCAGCCTGAAAAACATTCTTGCTTTGGGCAAGCATAGTTGCAGCATTCATTCTAGCACGGTAGGGCCCAACCAATAAATCGGCTGCTCTCAGGAAAATAGCAGCACGGTGCTCCCAACTAAGATTTGCCCATTTTTCTTTAGCGGCTAGAGCTGCATCAATGGCCTGTTTTACGTGCGTTTCATCTCCTCGGTGGAAATGTCCCAACGTATGCTGATGGTCATGCGGAGGGGCTATTCGAACCTTATCCCCTGTTCTCACTTCTTTTCCACCAATGTACATAGGAGCATCAATTTCCATGGCACGCATTTCTGACAAAGCCTTCTTTACATCTGCTTTTTCCGTGCTACCCGGAGCGTAGTTTAGAATAGGTTCGTTAACTGCTTTGGGTACTTTATAAAATGCGTTTGACATGGTTGTAATATTTCTTTATTGAGCCGCAAAACTAACAATTGGAGTATAGACCTGTTAGATTGAAATCACATTCGGTTTTATCTTCAATAAACCTAAATTCGCGGCATGTCAGATTGGAGCGGAAAGAGCCGGGGAAACGCTCTCGGTTACTGGTTCTTCATCTTCTTTATGAAGAATTTTGGAATGGGATTTACCTATGCATTCCTGCATTTTGTCGCGCTCTATTTCTTCTTGTTTTCTTGGTCCTCATCTAAATGGATTTATAAGTACTACCGAACTGGACTTAACTACGGAGGTGTGAAAAGCATCACAGGTATATACAAAACTTACTACGTTTTTGGCCAAGTGATTATAGACAAGGTGGCGATGGCTTCCGGAATAAAAGACCGTTTCAATCTTACGCACAACGGTGCTGAAGTTATCCGAAATATGGTTGAGAATAAAACCGGTGGCATCCTCATTTCTGGGCATATCGGCAATTGGGAAATTGCCAGTCATTTAATGCGAGGTTATGGTGGGGTTGTAAATGTGGTGATGTATGATGAAGAGCATCAAAAAATCAAGAAGCATATAGACGAAACAACGGGTGGTAGAAAGTTCAATGTAATTCCAATTAAGGACGATATTTCGCACGTTTTTCTAATTAGCAAAGCTATATTGAATAAGGAATTAGTCTGCATACATGGAGATCGATTCCGTGACGGAATGCGAACATTGAAGAAGGATTTTTTAGATCAAGAAGCCCAATTTCCATACGGACCGTTTGCCATTGCGGCTAAGTTCGATGTTCCGAAGACGTTTGTCTATGGTTTTAAAACTGGGACGTATGATTATTCGTTTTATGCCACAGAGCCAATTGAAGGTAAATTGAAACCAGAACTTTTACTCACAAACTATGTTGATGAAATGGAGAAAATGGTTCGGAAATATCCAAATCAGTGGTTCAATTTTTACGACTTTTGGAAGGCTAAATGAAGCAATTGAGAAACACTACCAAATTCAGAGTTCGCTTTAGTGAGGTTGATAGCCTACGGATAGTATGGCATGGTAACTATCTCAAATATTTTGAGGATGGAAGAGATGCTTGGGGAGCTGAATTCGGAATGGATTTCATAGAAATTTATGAAAAACACGGATTGCTTATTCCTCTCATTAGTACCAATTTAGAGTACAAGTACCCACTAAAATACAATGAGATTGGGTTGATAGAAACCACATTTATCAATACTCGAGCAGCCAAAGCAATTTTTCGGTTTGAAATTTATGACGAAAACCGAACCCAGCTCAAATTGAAGGGAGAAACCGTGCAGGTATTTATGGATGTGAATAATGTACTTCAACTAAACACTCCGACTTTTCTAGAGGAGTGGAAGCAAAAACACGAGATGGTTTGAGCGAAGTTTACGTAGGTGCAAAATCGGTTTTGTGCCCGTTGGGCGATACGCCCTCCAAAGTGTTTGAAGCTATGCTTAATGGCGAATCAGGATTGCAGGCGGTTGAAAAACCTTTCGGAATTGACACCACAAGTCATGTTGGTCTTATTCCTAATAACCTTATTCCGCAAGAACACATGGATAGCACGCGGCTAGAAAACATGCTTTCTGTGTGCTATGAGCGATCTGTAAGCAAATTGAGTTTTGATACGTTTCAGGATAAGGATGGTCTAGTTATTATTTGCACCACAAAGGGAAATATTGATAAGATTTCTGGCGTTAATGATCCAAGATTACCACTGCCGAGACTGTCTAAATTCATGCAGCAATCATTCGACCTTGGCAATGAACCGATCATAATCTCTAATGCTTGTATTTCGGGCGTTCTAGGAATTATTGCGGCTGCAAGACTTATTCGCGCAGAAAAATATGACCATGTCATGGTTATTGGAGCAGATATCGTGTCTGAATTTACGTTAAGCGGGTTTTCAGCTTTACACGCATTAACGGATGGAATTTGCCAACCGTACGATAAGAACCGAAAGGGAATAAACTTAGGAGAAGCTGCTTCAGGATTGGTTCTGTCAAACGATGAAACTATTTTTAAAGGAACTTACGATAAGTATATTTCAGGAGCAAGCTCTAACGATGCAAATCACATTTCTGGACCATCACGCACAGGAGAAGGACTTCATAGAAGTATTGAAAGAACGCTGAAACCAGCGGAAGTGCTTTCAGAGCAAATCGGTTATCTATCAGCTCATGGAACAGGAACAAGTTTTAACGATGAAATGGAAAGCATTGCATTCAAAAGAAGTGGGCTTTCTAACGTTCCTGTCAACAGTTTGAAAGGATATTTTGGACATACGTTGGGTGCCGCTGGCGTGATTGAAGTGATGTTTGGTCTTGAAGCAATGAAACGAAAGCAGTTGCTGCCTTCATTAGGACATGAGGAGCACGGTGTTTCGGAGTCAATGAATATTGTACAGGAAGTTGCTTCGCCAAATTCAGAATACTTCCTTAAAACAGCTTCAGGCTTTGGTGGTTGTAATGCTGCAGCCTTATTTAAAGTTGGATGAGTTTAGAGCTGAAAACATATTGCCAGATTAAGGAAGGTGAAGTTTATATAGATGGCGAGCTTTTTTGCCAGCACATGGACGAGGAGCCGTTTCTACGATCAATTTATAAGCACATTGGACTGTCTTATCCAAAATTTTTCAAGATGGATGAGTTGTCAAAACTGGGTTTCATTGGAGCCGAGATGACTTTGATGCGTTCTGAAATGGAGAATTATGCTGATGATGAGATTGCTGTGGTTTTCTCTAATCGGTCTTCAAGTCTAGAAACAGACCATGTTTATTA
>DMRV01000280.1:0-2048 GCA_003456455.1 Flavobacteriales bacterium | reverse complement strand
CTTTTTGTGGACAATGCAGCCAAAGCTGTTTTAATTGGCTGGACGGAAGTAGATGGAGATAGTCACGATGGCTTCTTCGCTTTCATTACCAATGCTGGAATGGAGGGTTTTTTAGCACAGGAATTGACCGATTTGTATTTGGACAAAGCCTAAGTGTTTTCTGTCAAACGTGAATTTCGGCAAATTTCATGTGTGTAAATTCATCGTCTAAACCATCAATCAACATACCATGAACCCAATTGTCAGAAATATTGTAGCCGTAGTTGCAGGCGTTATTATTGGTATGATTGCCAACATGGGGCTCATTACGATTAGCGGCTCAATTATTCCACCTCCAGAAGGAGTGAACCCTGCCGACATGGAAAGCATTAAGGAAAACTTTCATTTGTTTGAAGCGAAGCATTACCTAATGCCATTCTTGGCTCACTCCATGGGGTCATTTTTTGGTGCTTTAGTCGCTGCGCTAATTGCCGTATCTCACAAAATGAAATTTGCAATAGGGCTAGGGTTGTTCACGATGCTAGGGGGTATTGCTGCCTGTTTTCTCATCCCTGCTCCAACTTGGTTTATTGTTGCTGATCTCGCCTTGGCCTATATCCCTTTTGCTTATCTGGCGGGGAGGATTGCAGAAAGAAAATGACCCCTGTTTCTAGATTCCAAGCTGTCTTAATCCTTCGTAAACAACTACGCTAACGGCATTGGCCAAATTCAAACTTCGAATGTGTTCTGAATGAATTGGAATCTGGTAGAGTTTATCTGAATTGGCTGAGGTGATTTCTTCGGAAAGTCCAACAGATTCTTTTCCGAATACCAAGAACATACCACTTTCAAACGGAATGTCATAAACCGATTTGGTTCCGTGACTACTTAAGAAAGCCATTTTCTTGTCAGAATGAGTCGAAAAGAAATCTTCTGTGCTTTCGTAAATTTTCAAGTCAACATGTTGCCAATAATCCAAACCAGCGCGTTTTACGCGCGAATCTGATAGTTCAAACCCGAAAGGTTTTACCAAGTGAAGGGTAGAGCCAGAAGCTAAACTTAGTCGGCCAATATTACCTGTGTTGTTCGGTATTTCAGGTTCAATAAGTACGATATTCAATCCCATTTCAATTCAGTTTTCCTGCAATAAACGCTGTTGTCCACGCAGCTTGAAAGTTATACCCGCCAGTAATACCATCAACATCTAAAACCTCTCCGGCAAAGTAAAGATTTGTGCATGCGCGGCTTTCCATTGTTTTGAAATTCACGGACTCTAAACTAATTCCTCCACAGGTCACAAACTCCTCCTTAAATGTTGTTTTTCCTTTGACCTGATACACGTCATTGGTAAGTGTGTTTACCAGCTTATTGATTCCTTTTTTGCCAAGCTCACCCCACTTTTTTGTTGCTTGAATTTCGCTTCTGTTGAGTAAGTATAACCACATGCGTTCAGGCAAGCCAAATGGTTTAACATTCGAAAGCAACTTGTTTGGGTTTGATTCTGAAATACCTCTAAGCTGATTCACTATCAGTTCGTTGTTTACTTCTCCCGCCCAATTAACCTGTGCCATGAAGCTGTAGTTCAAATCACTTAAAATTCGAGCCCCGAAAGCCGAAAGTTTAAGAATGGCTGGGCCGCTCATTCCCCAATGTGTAATAAGCAATGGACCATCGGATTTAAGCTTTGTTCCTTGAACGTTGACCAACGCATTTTGAACGGAAACTCCCATCAAGTCCTTAACAGATTCTGAAGGCATATTGAACGTAAACAAAGAGGGGACAGGCTCCTCAACTTTATGACCAAGCTGTTCTAGCCAATTAAAACCTTTTCTACTTGGAGAACCACCAGTTGCAATAATCACCTTATCAAACGTTCTTGGTTTTTGCTTGTCTCCCAGAAAGGTTAACTCAAGCAGATTGTCAACGCTTTCTATAGAACTGATTCCAGTCCCTAAGTGAATGTCAATTCCCAACCGTTTGATTTCTCCTAAAAGACAATCAACAATGGTTTGAGAATCATTCGTTTTAGGAAAAACGCGATTATCATCTTGTGTGTAAAGTTTAACTCC
>DMRV01000388.1 GCA_003456455.1 Flavobacteriales bacterium | reverse complement strand
CGAGTCCAAGAGGAGGAGCTTGATTCTGAAGGGGTTACATCAAAATACGATGTGACCCCTTTTTTATTTGCACACTATTTGTGCTTAGAAGATCGTGCTAAAAGCTATGGAAGTTGGCTTTCTTTCGTATCTCAAAAGCTGACAGCTTAATTATTTTCCTTTCTCTTTTATCCAAGAAACGATATCAATGAAGGTAAATGCCATCCTGATTTTTTTTAAATCCGTGTTCTTGGAATTCAGAAAACCATCAAAAGCAGGTTTTCTGTCGGGCATTGTATAGGTTATACTTAAGTGCCGGAGCAAAAGCCGTTCAGCTTCTGAAGATTGCGTTTTCACTTGCAAATAGCGCTGCATTGAGTTCCACTTGGATTGGAATAAGGAGTCTTCCCGAATTTCAAAACTTGATAGGAGCTCTAGCCATTTCGTGAGGCTGTTCAACTTTTCGTAATTACTCAATTTATAACCTGCGTAAAGTTTTGAAATTCTCTGAAGGCATTCCTTGTATTCGTGAGACACGAATAGCGACCAACTATGAAGTAAGCCTACTTCTATTTCGGTTAGTGGGCTGATTGACGCTGCGTACTGTGGGTTTTGAATGTAGGCTCGGTAATAGTTTAACAGGAATTCAGTTTCTCCCTTACTGGCTAGGTACGCACAATGAATTACTGGAAATGAAGGATAAATGACCGGGTTTAATCTTTTGATATTGTCTAAATATAAAGCAGTGTGCAATAGCGCTTCCAATTCTTTTCGGTTGATTGTATAGGCTTCGTGATGCTTTAAAAATGCCTGAAGACGCATAACGTTAAGTCTGAGGACAAAATGGTTCTTAATCATCGAACCTTCTAGTGGAAAAGCTTCCGTTCTAGAGAGGAGTACTAAACATTCCTCAAGAGCTTTTTCTAGATCGCCTGATATCAAAAAGTTTCGCGTTCTCATTCCAGAATGCAGGAATAGATTTTCTACTGAATTTCCATTGTACTCTTTCTGAATAATGGGTGAATTCAATACATTTTCATCCAGTTGTGCAATGACGTCTTCGGAGGCAATTTGGGATAGGAGAATACGTGTTTGAACACCTCCAAGATGGTGCAACTGAATTTTATCATCTAATAATTGAATGTTTTCTTGGTCTTGGAATAACCACTCTTCAGGGTTTTTGTCTAATTCAATAACCAGTAGCCCTTCAAGCCTTCGTTTCCAGAACGAAAACTGTAGAGCGTAAGTTTGTTGGCCAAGCTTGTTAGCCAGTTTCATTCCCTTTTCCGTGTAAGCTTTGCACAATTTGTATCGCTTACTGTTAAAAGTTGTTTCAACGTGGCTTAAAAGCATATTAAGCCTGAAGGTTGAGCTACTTGATGCACTGTAAGAACTGAGCGATTTCAGAATTGCTTCAATCAAATCTCTCAGAACATTTTTTGCAATTTTTTCGGTGTCGAGAAGTTCTTGAATTCTATTCTTATCGTAGTCTTTTTGAGCTGCCAACAGGTCGAAAGCCGCAAGCAGCTTACTTCCTTTTTTGTTTGAACTATTGAGTCGTTTGAAGTAGCCTTTCTCATTTTTTGAGAGACTTTGCACCAATTCATACGATTCAAGTAATACGTTCATCTTGTTCTTTTTAAGTCATAACAAAAATTGATTCCATTCTATTTTCAAAACGTCACATTTTTACACCTAAAATATTCACTACAAGATTGGTAATTGATTTTTATGAAATTACGAAACATTCGATTTGAATATTTTTACTGATTGCCAACAGGTTAAATTATTAATTTCCCGATGTGTGCAAAATATCTTTTTTGCAGCGCATTCAAGTATAAATAGACCGTTTAATAATTAAAACTCTGATGTAAAACAGTAGAAAATTGCTAATGAATAGGAAGGTAATTTCAAGAGGCGTCAGATAGACGGTGTTCAAGAAATTACGTTTCAATGATTAAAGTTTTCGTTTCTACTATTACTTGTTTGGCGGGTCAGGTTAGTACTTTCTCCTCTTTCAAGTTAACATGCTCAATGGCCACGGTGGCCTTTTGCCTATTGGTTAACCTAAAGCCCGCAGTTGCATGTCACGATACCGAAATCACCAATTTGATTGTGGTTGATAATGGAGATGGTACGTTTACTTACACTATAGACCTTACGGTTGATGTTGGTTCGTTCGATGGTTATGGCTATGGGTTCGCACTTGTATTTTTAAACTCTGCATCGCTTCCGCCAACTGTGCTGAATACTCCTGCTTTTACCCCTCAGGTTACTCGTCCTGGATACGACCCGCTAATTGGATATACGGGAGCAAATATTGGAAGCGGACCTATTCCTTTTTTCTCGGCACGTTACGGTAATCGTTCTGATGTGCTTACATATGAAACCACGGATGACTGGTTTGGAATTGGGTCGACTGACTATAGCGCTACCATTTCTGTAACCGTTTCTGGGTGTATAGAGGAGATTTCGTTAGATGGTGATTTTAGAAGCTTGGGGAATGCTCCAGGAGACCCTTCGTGTGTAACAACAATTTCTACGGGGTTCACTTGTTGCACGGGCCCGCCACTCACTGGAACGGTTGAAGCTACCATCTGCCCCGGAGAAACATTTGTGTATTTCGGAACTACTTATGATGAGAATAATACTTCAGGAACAGAGCTTTTAAGTACCCCTGAAGGATGCGATTCTGTTGTAACGGTGAACTTGACGATTGACCAGAATTGCTGCAACCCTCAAACGTCTGCTATTTCAGGACCTGTGCTATTATGCCAGAATGCAACAGGAAATTCTTATTCGGTGATAAACACGCCTGGTTCAACTTACACTTGGACAGTTCCTACAGACGCGAACATCACAGCCGGCCAAGGGACTAACTCGATTACTGTGGACTTCGGGATAATCGGAGGGCAAATTACGGTTGTTGAAACCCAGCAGTGCGGAGATGGGCAACCAGTTTTATCTAACGTGGTTTTGGAGCCTACTCAAAACCTTGTAATTACTAATCCTGCAGCGGTTTGCGAGCCAAATACTTTAGACCTCACGGCTTCTGCAATAACTTCGGGAAGTACAGGCGGAGGAACACTTTCTTACTGGACCAATGCCAATGCCACCGCGTCTTTAGCCAATCCAAGTGCAGTTCTTGCTTCTGGTACGTACTATATTCAAGCCGGAACGGGAAACTGTTCAGATATCCAACCAGTAACAGTTACCATTAATAACTGCGTGAGTTGCTCTATGGATAACCTCACGTTGAGTATGACAGATTGCTACGCATCAGGTCAAGGAAATCTTCAATATGACATTGAGGGAGTTCTAACCTATACGGACGCGCCAAACACCGGAACTTTAACGGTAACTGATTGCTACGGTAATCAGCAGGTTTTTAATCCGCCCTTTAATGGTACGCAAACGTTTAGCTTTTCTGGTTTGCCGCAAGATGGATTGAACTGCGATTTTACGGCAGTGTTTTCAGATGATTCTAACTGCACTGTAACCTCAGGTTTTATTGCGCCTCCTTCCGTTACCTACTTCGAGTCAAATTGCGTGAGTGGTTCTGGGCAGGTGGATGGTACCATTGAATTCAATAACCCACCGGCATCAGGTACAATTGTGGTAGAAGTCTCTGATGGTAGCAATACTCAAATCACCAATATTCAGCCACCGTTTAGCAGTCCAGAAGCGTGGCAAGTAACAGGATTAGATCCCTCTGCAACCAATTATGTTATTACATATTACTTCTCCGATTTTCCTTCTTGTCAACAATCACAATCGATTATCTGTGGATGCTCTGCGTCTGGGGGGACGACCTCTGGCTCAATAATCGGAAACGGATTAAACGAATTCATCCTTTGTGACGGAGACCAGTTAGATATTGTGAGCAATAATGATTTCACGTTTCCAGCAGACGAAGGGCCGCTTGTTGATGCAAATGGAAACGTTTTTCCTTATCAACCAGCTTATGTTTATCTGGTCTACAGTTGCCCACCTACATCGGGCGTTTTCCCTGGGGATGATGCTTGTTTACAAGGAATTGTTGAATCAAATGGGATGTTGACTGATGTCAATGATTCGAACTCAATTTTCTCCCAATTTCCGAATGGAACGTTTACCAACAATCAGCTCTATTACGTTCCGGTAACTCTTTATCATTATGATCCAGTAGCCCCGGCCTATATTTTCAATTCTAACTGCTGGGCATTGGGAACTTCGATTTCTGCAACCTATCTCACCCCCGTAGTTGCCAACGTAACGGAAAGTTGTCAGACAAATACGATTACAGTCGATGTAAGTGGTGGTTATCCAGAAGTTTTCGGAGGGGATTTCACAGCTTCAAACCTTTTGCCAGCAACTGCAAGTTTCGTGAATTCAAATGCGGGGAATGGAGGTGCCATCATAATTGAAGGACTTCAGAATGGAGATAATTACTCTTTTGACATCACAGACGAAAACGGTTGTCCGGTTACCGTTTCCGGAGGCCCATTCGTAGCAATGCCCATCGCTAATGCAGGTGATGATGCTCAAAGCTGTGGTTTAGATTTTAACTTGTCGGCAATAGCTAGTTACGGAATGGGAGAATGGACTGGGGGACCTATTGGAACAACCTTCACACCAAATGCCAACGCTGCAAGTGCTTCTGTGATGGTTCCGACAGCAGGTACCTATACCTTCACTTGGACAGAAAACAACGGAAATGGTTGCGTTGCTTCAGACGAAGTGGAGATTATATTTTCGGAACTGAGTATTTCAGCAGTAGTTACTGATGCGTCTTGTGCATCTCCAGATGGAGAGGTTTCAGTTAGCCCACAAGGAGGAGTTGCTCCTTATAGCTATGTATGGACAACCGGAGGAAGCGGACCAGTTGAAAGTAATCTGGCCGCTGGGAACGTGATGGTTACAGTTACCGATGGTATGGGGTGTAGTCTTGACTCTACCTTCATCGTCTCTCAGCCAGCAACTTTTAACTACGTTCTCAATACTGTAGATGTAAATTGCTTTGGCGCTTGCGATGGACAAATTGACATTCAACCAGACGGACAAGGACCATACAGCTATATTTGGAGTCCGAACGTGAGTTCTGCGAACAGTAGTAATTCACTGTGCCAAGGCGATTATGAGATTGAAATTACTGACCAAAATGGTTGTGTTCAAGTAGTGAATACAACAATTGGGGGCTCATCAGAAATTGCTGTTCAGATGAACTCAGATGTGATTGAGGTTTGTATTGGCGGAACGGCAAATTTATCGTCCATTGTAACGGGAGGGGTTCAGCCTTACACGTATCTCTGGACAGCAAACCCTGTAGACCCAAGCCTTGATGCAACAAGTCCAAATCCAACTGTATTTCCGACCGTTAGTACCACTTACACGTTAGTGGTAACCGATGGTAATGGGTGCTCATCAACACCTAAGTTCCTTACAATTGACGTGCGTACGCCAATTACTGTAGATTTTTTTCAGCCGCTATTGGGACCCGATACAAGTATTTGCCCAAACAGCTCAGCAACAATAGACCTTACGACCCAAGGAGGGGATGGCAATTACAACTTTTACTTGTTGCCAGATGTTGTAAATCCGATTACGCTACCAATGGAAATACAACCTTCAGCTTCAACCACTTATGACTTTATGGTGGAGGATGGCTGTGAAACACCTCCTGTTTTTGTTTCAAGCAATGTTATTGTGCACGAAATACCTGAGGTAATGCTTGGTGCTGAGCCTAATACTGGGTGCGAGCCACTTGCCGTTGAATTTTCTGACCTCACTCAGCCCAATGCACAAGCGTGGAATTGGAATTTCGGTGACCCAAGCTCTAATTCAAACACTTCGCAATCGGTGGAATCAATTCACGTTTATGAAAATGCGGGTTCGTACGATGTAAGCCTGAGTATTACCACTTCCGAGGGATGCAACGCAGATACGACTCTTCAAAACTACGTGGAGGTATTCTCTAATCCGACAGCTGAATTTGAAGTCAGTGAAGAAGTTGTGACCTTGCTTGAAGCAGAAATAGATTTTACCGATTTTTCGTCAGGTAATGTCACTTATTGGACTTGGAGTTTCGGAGATGGAGGAGGTTCCTTCGATGAAAACCCAACCTATCAATTCAATGAAGCAGGAATATTTCAGGTAGCCTTGCAGGTAAGTACAGATAATGGATGTACGGATGAAGCGTATCTGGAAGTAGTTGTAGAGTCAGACTTCAGTTTTTATGTTCCTAATGCGTTTTCACCAAACAACGACAGGCACAACAACTACTTCAGGGGTTATGGAGAAGGTGTTGATTGGGACACCTATTCTATGCGTATTTCAAATCGATGGGGTGAGCTTATTTATTATACGGCTGATATAGACTCGCCTTGGGACGGAACGTTTAAAGGACAGCAAGTTGAGCTTGCGACTTATGTATACGAGATTTCATTTTTTGACCAAACCGGAGATGACCATTTCTATTTAGGGCACGTAACTGTAGTTAGATAAATGAAGGTGCTCAAACAGATATCGTTAATCGATTTTGGCTTGTTGCTTATCGGAAAACCTGGACACCGAAGCGTTAGAAGTCAAAAACGGGGTTTAATTAAATATCTTGTTTAGATGAGATTTAAGATGATAATGAAATACAGAAATTTGCTTCTGATTATTGCTTTGGTTTCTAGTCAATCGATTTCATACGCTCAAACAGGTGTGTCAGTTAACAATAATGGTACTGCTGCTCACGAAAAAGCAATTCTAGATGTGTCTAGTGAGACACAAGGTGTTTTACTGCCCAGAATGAGCACCGTGGGTAGATTCAGCACAGCTAACTCACCCGCTACATCATTGCACTCAAGTGCCTATGGATTAATGGTTTTTTTTGATACGGATTTGAAGCAATTTTGTTATTGGAATTCGATAATTGCAGATTGGCAATGTATTGATCCAGAGAGAGATGGCGGAGTTTCGGGCCCGAAAGTCTTCGAAATGGTAGCTGAATCCGGTCAAAATCTTGATTTTGTTGCTGGAGAATTGGTTTGTATTGGGTTTGCCCAAGGAGGAACTACATCCTATATGCGGGCTGCTGAAAACGGCCCATTAGGCAATACACTTGATTGGAAAAACAATTCTGACCTAGAAGGAGGTTCAGGGTTTAATACTAATCCTCAAACAAGTACGCAGACCGCCATTCGATTAATAATTGAGTTTACTAAGACCAACCATCCTTATTCGACCTATTTTTTAAACTTAACATCCTAATTATGCCAAGAGTTATTGTAATAGCAATTACATTTTTTTTTACGTGTGTTTTTGAATCCGAGTACGTCAATGCACAGAATAACAACGTAGGAATTGGAACTGCAACACCCGAACCTAGCGCCATACTTGATATTACTTCTCAAGACAAAGGATTGCTCATTCCTCGTTTAAATACGATTCAACGACTAAATATTGCAAATCCTCCAACAACTGTTTTGCCGTCAAATGCAGATGGATTGATGGTCTATGATGTTGATATAAAGCAATTCTGCTACTGGAATGATGCAATTGTCGACTGGCAGTGTATTGGTGTCTTAGGAAATACTGGACCAACTGGTGCTACTGGGTCCAACGGTATAAATGGGACTGATGGCGCCATTGGGCCAACAGGTGTTCAAGGATTAATTGGTCCAACAGGCCCAACTGGTTTGGCAGGTGCAACAGGAATTCAAGGTGCCACTGGTTCTATTGGTTCAACTGGAACCACAGGGTCACAAGGTATGGTGGGGCTTACAGGGTTAGCAGGTGCAACAGGCCAACAGGGAGCTCAAGGTCTTCAAGGTCCAACAGGCCCTCAAGGCTTACAAGGTCTTCAAGGCCCTACAGGAGCTGTTGGAACTACGGGGGCAAGCGGTACAACAGGAGCAACCGGCATTCAGGGTGTTGCAGGACCTTTGGGTCCGACTGGTGCTCAAGGAGTGCAAGGCGCAACTGGTCCTGTGGGGCCAGCCGGTCCGGCTGGGTCGTCTTTTAGTGGGACTTGGTTGCCGCTTCCAGGGTTATTTGATGCGACTCAAACGATATTGCCTAATTCTTGGTCGTATTACTTTAACGCGGTAGTACCGCAAGCAATGACGGTATCGCAAGTGCTTATGTGGTCAGATCAAGGGTCTGACCCGTTGCGAATTGCAATTTTCAGAGGTGCTGCCTCGGCCTCTGGACCAAACACAAGCTCCGTCTTGGTAGCGCAGGGTACAGCATCTGGCGTGTCAGGGCCAAAAATTTTCAATCTTGTTGCTGAGCCTGGACAGAACCTCAATTTTACATCAGGAGAGCCAGTTTGTATAGGGTTTGCTCAAGGCGGAACCACCAACTATATGTGGGCAGCAGATAACGGTCCTTTGGGAAATACATTCGCTTGGAGGAACAATGCTGATTTAGAAGCCCCTCCGGGATTTGGGACGAACCCTCAAACTGGAACACAAACGGCTATCCGGTTCGTTTTTCGGTTTCAGTAATCTGGCCTTTTTAGTTAATCCGCTCTGTTGATTGGTAATTTGATTGAAACAGAGTGTGGTAGTATTCGAAAGTCGCGCCACTAGTTCGGCACTTATTTCGCTGGCTCCTCCAGCTAGAATAGAGGCCGGTAGCAACACTTTCTGAGGATAAAAAAGAAGTGGTTTTCTGTTAATCAGAGGGTCCTTGGT
>DMRV01000048.1 GCA_003456455.1 Flavobacteriales bacterium | reverse complement strand
GAAAAAAACTTGGGCTTTGATGCAAACGGATATTGATTTAATTCTTCCTGAATTATTAAGTAATCCTTACAATAAATGAGCGTATCCACATTCTGAAAAAGGTCGAGTTTCTCTCTCGCTTTCTGGTTACCATCTGTGAAATTCTCATCGTGTGCCTGACCCAAATTTGTAAAAATGCCAATGGTTGGGCGAATAATCCCTTCCAGCTTTACCATTTCTCCGGGCATAGAAATACCAGCCTCAATTATAGCCAGATTGTTCTCCGATTTCATTCTCCAAACCGAAAGTGGAACTCCGACCTGAGAGTTATAGCTCTTTGGACTTCTGACAATGTTGTAGTTAGAACTAAGCAGCTGATAAAGCCATTCTTTAATGATGGTCTTTCCGTTGCTCCCCGTAACTCCGATAAGCGGATAATTGAATTGCGCACGTTTGGCAGCAGCCACGGTTTGCAATGCGACAAGCGGGTTTTCAACGCGAATAAAGAAGGCATCATCCAATTTATCGGATGCGGCATAATCATTATTCACCACAAAAGCGCGGACACCCTTTTCATATAAAGGTTCGATGAAGTTATGTCCGTCATGCCTATCACCTGAAATGGCAAAAAACAACGACTGTGCAGACATAACCACCTTCCGGCTATCAATAGCCAGCTCTCGAATAAAAACGTCTTGAAATTCGAATGGACACGAAACTTCGAGAACCGAAGCAATGCCTCGCAATGTCTCTAATTCGCCCATTTACGGTTCTTCTTTGGTAGAAGGTTTGTCCTTCATATGATGAACTAGAGCCTTCTTATAGCAAGCCCTGCAAAGCGGCTCGTAACTGTCTTTTTCGCCCAAGGCTACAAGACTGTCCTCTTCAGAAAAACGATGTGAGTGATTAGCCAATTCGCCACAGCGCATACAAATAGCATGCACCTTGGTTACATACTCCGCTGTGGCTAGCAAATTTGGAATGGGACCAAACGGTTTACCTAGATAATCCATGTCGAGTCCAGCAATTATGACGCGGATGCCGCTATTTGCCAGCTGATTGCACACATCCACCAAACCCATGTCAAAAAATTGCGCTTCATCAATTCCAACCACATCTACATCATCCGCCAAAATCAGAATATTGGAAGAATTGGGAACAGGTGTGGATTGAATGGCGTTGGAATCGTGCGAAACAACCTCTGTTTCATCATATCGAGTATCAACAGCGGGTTTGAAAATTTCCACTTTCTGTCTAGCGAATTGCGCACGTTTCAGTCTGCGAATAAGCTCTTCGGTTTTGCCCGAAAACATGGAGCCACAGATTACTTCTATCCAGCCCTTTTTTGTTGATTTATTCCTTGAATTCTCTAAGAACATTCTCTTGGCGAGGGCCTTTTGATGATTACTTTTGAAAGTGCCCTGATGCAATACAAAACTAAGAAAAGCGTTAAAGCCTAAACCGGAAAAATCCCTAACAAATGAGCAACCTAAAGGACAAGTTGAATAAGATAGTTGAGCAAGTGAATGAACTGGAAAACAATCCTTCGGAATTAACAAAAGACGCTTTGCTGGCTGAGGTTAGGACCTTTTACGATGTTGTTAAAAACATATCAGAGAAAGCAACAACAAAACCTCAGAAGGCAGCGCCTGTTATAAAAGAAGTTCCCACCCCCAAACCTATTATTGAAGCGGTTAAACAACCAGAACCAGTGGTAGAAAAGGTGGTAGAACCCATAATTGAGAAAGTTGCTGAACCGTTATCCGAAGTAAAACCCGTTGTGGAAACGCCAAAAGCAGACGAAAAACCAAAGGCTAAGAAAGAACCTTTAATTGGGAAAGATGAAGCAGACACCAAAGCTTCTGATAAGAAGATATTGGCGGGTCAGTTTAATAAGGAGCCACTTTCAGACCTCCGTTCTGGAATTCCGTTGAATGAAAAATTCGGAATTATCCGCAATCTGTTTAAAGGAAACGCTTCTGATTTTGGAGATGCTGTTTTAAAGTTGAACAATGCTGCCAATTCCAAGGAAATGGCTCATTACCTCGAACTACTTTCGCAGCGTTTTGAGTGGGACCTTGATTCAGAGGCTTACACCAATTTTTCTGGTTACGTCAGTCGTAAAATGATGAGCTTAGAGCCATCAAGTACGAATGCCGATTAATAGGAAATCATCGATTTGATTGTTGTCTCCCATCCAATCGACTAAGGTTTTTTCAAACTCAATTTTCTGGTCGTCCATTGGTTTTTGATGGATTTTAATCAGCAAGTCTTTCAGCCGTTTATAACCGTACTTCTTCGACTTTTCTCCACCGAATTGATCCGAAACACCATCCGAGAAGAAGTAAAAGGTATCGCCTTTTTGAAGGTCGAATTCGTGTAATTCATAGCGTCTCACATCTTCGTGCATAATGCCACCAATATTAAAGTGGTCGCCCTTAGTTTCGGATAGTTCTCCGTTTCTAATTAGATATAAATAACGATTGGCGGATGAGAAATAAAGCTTTTTCTCATCATGATTAATAGCGCACAAAGCAATGTCCATTCCGTCATGGTTGTCGGTTTCGCCATGCTTCTGTTTTAGTGTTGCCTGAATTTCCCGATGCAAGCGATTGAGAATCACATCTGGCTTTGTTCGTCTTTCAACATTAACAATCTGATTGAGATGATCGTTTCCAATCATGCTCATAAACGCACCAGGAACACCATGACCGGTGCAATCGACCGCAGCGATAAAGCTTGTATTGCCTTGCTTTGAAAACCAGTAGAAATCGCCACTTACGATTGCTTTTGGGCGGTAGAAAACAAAGCTTTCTGGCAAGGCCCTCCGAATTTCATCCATAGAAGGCATGATTGCATCTTGGATTCGCTTGGCATACTGAATGCTTGAAGTAATCTCGGAATTCTTCTCTTCTACGGTTTTCTTTTGTTGCTCAATCTCCTCATTCTTACGTCCTAACTCCTCATTTGCCTTTTTCTTAGTTCTATAACGACCATAAATCAGAACCAACAGCAATACCGCCAGAATAGCAAACGCAATAATCATATTGCGCACAGCCGTTTGCTTGGTCAGTTTAAGGTCTTGAACTTCCTTTTCTTTTCCAAGCAGTTCAATTTCACGTTGCTTTTGTTCGGTTTCAAACTTTACCTGCATTTCTGCCAACTCACGCGAGCTAACCACCCGCTCCAAACTATCGCGAACCGATTTTGCCAACTGCTGAAAATCGTACGAACGCTCGAATTCACCTGCATCAGCATACGTTTGAGAAAGCTTCTCGAACACGCTAATCTGATCTTCCGTACTACCATATCTCTTCGATTCGCGCAAGGCTCGCGTTAAGTAGCCGAGGCCGACATTTAGCTTCTTTTTCTCTGTGTAAATCTCACCTATTGATGTAAGCGTGATTGTACTATAACTGTGGTCCCCAATACGATTTTGCACCTTTTCGGCATCTAAAAAGTACGCAAGGCTCTTATCCAAATCACCCACTTCCTTAAAGTAGGCACCAAGGTTGTTTAGCGTACTTATCTGTCCTTTATCATCACCTATGTTCTTTTGTAATGCGAGCGCCTTTTCTGTGTTAAAAAGCGCCTTCTCTTTATCACCCATTACTAGATAAACCCCACCAATGTTGGAGTACTTACCTGCCATTGAGTTCTTATCACCCAACTCATCGCTTATAGCCAACGAATTTTGATAGAACTCTAACGCCTGATCAAACTTCTCTTGCTGGTAATAAATATTGCCAATATTGTTGAGCGTATTTGCCTCCCCTACCTTGTTTCCAAGTTCTTGAAAAACCGATAAAGCAGTCAAGAAATTTTCGAGTGCGCGTTCTTGGTTGCCGTTACCTCGGTACACAATACCGATGTTGTTAAGCGCATTGGCTAGACCAACTTTATCACTCGTTTGCTGAAATATTTTGAACGCATTTTGATAATAAGCCAAGGCACGATCAAGGTCGCCTTGGTTCTTGTAAACTAACCCAAGATTGTTCAATGAACTTGCTACACCATCCTGATCATTAATGTCCTGACGAATGCTTAACGACTGACTGTAATTGGAAACCGCTTTACTGTATTGACCTTGTTTAAGGAATACGTTTCCAATGTTATTAAGGGAAAGTGCCTCATCTTTCCTTGAGCCATTTTTTCGGTCGTTTTCCAATGCTCGGTTGTGAAAACTCAGTGCCTTTCCATAATCGCCCTTTAACCGATTTGCAGTTCCTGTATTATTGTAGATGGAGCTAATGCGGTTATTGTAGCCAATCATAACGCTCAACCGCAACGCTTCTTTACTCAAATCCAACGATTGGTTTGGATTGATGCGCAACAATAATTCACTTGTCTCCACCAAAACGTCAACACGTGCCGGACTACCTTCTTTTAATTTGGTGTTTAAGAGTTTACTCAAGCTATCAACCTGAGTCTGCTGCGCGTTTGCACCAAATGCAAGCAAGAATAACAGGGCAAATACAAAGGATGAAAGTGTTCTGCGCATGGTTGACAATTGCGCCTAAAGTTAAAGTCGAATTCCCAAAAGCATCACGTCATCAATCTGTTCGATGTCTTCTCCCTTCCAATCATCAAACGTTTTAGTGAGCTGCACCGACTGCTCAAAGATGGAAAGCTGCTTGGTTTCATCCAAGAATTCGCGTACCCTACGCACCATAAATTTCTTGCCTTTTGGCCCTCCAAATTGGTCAACAATTCCGTCTGAAAATAAATATGCAACCGTGTTCCCTTTAATGTGATGTCTGTGGTTTTCAAACTCCTCATTTCTGCGTTGCTCTGCACAACTGATAGACAGTTTATTTCCTTCCAGTTGAATTAACTCACCATCTTGCATGATAAATAGTGGCCGCTGAGCACCAGCAAAATCAACTACTTTTTTCTTGCAATCAATCCGAATAAGAACCACGTCCATTCCCTGGTCGCTTTCAAATTCCTTGGCGCTTTGAGCAAAGGCAAGCTTAATTCCCTTATCCATTTCGGCAAGAACCTCCGCTGGATTATCAATCTTCTTTTCAATGATAATCTGATTTAAAAGGTCTGTTCCAATCATACTCATGAAAGCTCCAGCAACTCCATGCCCGGTACAGTCTACAGCGGCTGCCCAAGACACATCACCTTCTGAAAACACCCAGTAAAAATCACCTCCAACTGTATCTTTCGGACGATAGAAAACGAAATGGTCGTCAAAAGCTTCCTTCATATCTTCTTCAGAAGGGAGTACTGCCATTTGAATGTTCTTGGCGTAGTCAATGCCTTCCATAATATGTTTATTCTGGCCTTCGACAATTTCTTTTTGCTCGCGCAATTCTTTAGTCCGCTCGGTCACCGTTTCCTCCAGAATTCGTTTTTCCTCGAGCAATCTTCGCTCACGTATTTTGATGTAAGCATACGTTATGACCATCAATCCCATTCCTAGAGCAACATAAAACCAGACCGTCTGCCAAATAGGTGGTGTAATTTCAAACTTGAATTCCACGGGCTCAGAGCAGACATCTGAATCATTGCAAGCAAGCAATCTAAACGTGAAATCGCCTGGTGGAAGGTTTGGATAGCTTACATATTCCGCATCGGTGGCTGGGTTCCAGGTGGTTTCATATCCTTCTAAAATCCACTTGAACTCCACTCCCTTCGGATGGCGATGATGAATCCCACGGAAATAGAATTGCAACGAA
>DMRV01000064.1:2048-3535 GCA_003456455.1 Flavobacteriales bacterium | reverse complement strand
CTCAGCCAATGGTTTTACCAAATTGGAATCCGAAGGGATATTTGAACAACGCTTGTCATAGGATTGCGGTAAAGGTCAAATAGAATGATTGACTCACGAAAGGACAAAGTTCTAGCAGAGGTTCAGGAGCAGCTTAAAGTTTTTACCCGAGGAATATACGTTCTCGTTATTGGCGTTATGGCGCTCGTGTATTACATCCTTAACCCCTCAATTCTCGTGTTCGATGTTCCAGAGGAGCAACCACTGGTACAGGTAGAAGCTCCGTTGCCAGAATATGAGAACGGAATTCATTTAGCCACTGGCTTTAAAGAAGGCGAAAACCTGCAGCTAGTCATCAATAACTGTACGAGTTGTCACTCAGCCAAAATGGTAACGCAGAATCGCGCCACGCGAGACGGTTGGAAAACAATGATTAGTTGGATGCAGGAAACGCAAAACCTATGGGACCTTGGCGAAAACGAACCACTTATTCTGGATTACCTTGCCAAGTATTATGCACCAGAAGAATCAGGTCGTAGAAAACCCCTTACCAACATCGATTGGTATGAACTGGAAGATTAAAAGTCTTCTACTGTTCGCTATACTGCTTTCAATTGGCTGCGGGAATTTCGAACAGCCAAAATCAAAAGGCACAGAATATGCTTCTGTTGAAAGTCTGGCGGAAGTTGATGAGTTTGTAAACTCAGGTGAAGGATGGAAACTAATCGACTTGCGTAAACCGGAAGAATTTAAAGAAGGACACATTTTAGGAGCGGTTAACGTCTGGCGTACCGACATAACGGACACTTCATACGCTTATGGAGGAATGATGCCTACTCAGGGTCACATGGAGCAACTGCTAAGTCGCTTAGGCATTACCCCTAAAGACACAATTGTAATTTATGACGAAAAGGCTGAGTGCGATGCTGCACGATTATGGTGGATTCTAAAATTCTACGGTCATCAGAATACAAAGCTTCTCAATGGTGGACTTGCTTCATGGAAACGATTGGGCAAGGAATTAGCAATCGACAACCATCCCTTTCGTTCTACCATTTATAGGTTTGAATCAGAGCCAGATTCTAGCATGCTCATGATGTTTCAATCTGTCAGGTCTAGCAGTGATTCAACCTTACTACTAATCGACACAAGAGGAAAGGAAGAATATTCTGGAGAATTTCATAAGAGTGGTGCTGCTTATCCTGGTCATATTAAAGGAGCCATAAACCTTGATTGGGCTGTGGCTGTAGATTATGATGGTACTCAGAAGTTTCTGAGTGCGCAAGAATTGAAAGCCCGCTACGCTGCAATTGGTATTGACGGCACAAAACCCGTTGTCACATATTGTCACTCTGGAGTTCGGTCGGCACACACGCTTTTCGTTCTCACAGAGCTTCTCGGTTATCGTAACATCAAAAATTACGATGGCTCTTGGATAGAGTGGAGTCACCTCAACGGCCAAAACCTTAGGTAACTATTGTCACAGTAGGAAGAATAAGTGGACGGTA
>DMRV01000064.1:966-1996 GCA_003456455.1 Flavobacteriales bacterium | reverse complement strand
GCCCTCTTCTTGTTAATAGGTTGGGTTCTGTTGCCGCATCACGTTGGAGAGTATTTCGTTGCGGAAGATTTCCCTGCGATTAATGAGAATTTCTGGCTTTGGGTATGGCTGTATAGAATGCACATTTTCGGATGGGTTATTATGGGGGCTGGCATGATGGGATTGGCCTCAATAACATTCAGAAAGCCATATAGATCTCTAATTACGCCTGGTGCTGGAATTATCATTGTAGGCACATTTGTTTCCGCACTATCAACGGCATTCTATTACTCCTATGGAGCTTGGGGAATCGGTCAAACAATGGACAAAACACCTGAAGCGATTCAAACCTGGTTAGACGGTGTACTATTTACCGCGCATTATATCACCTGTTTGGCGAGGTTCGGAAAAGTGTTTGCTGGAGCAGGATTGGTATTAATGGGCGCTGGTTTACTTAAGTGGAAAGTGGTTGATTCTTGGTTATCCATTTTCACAATACTTCTAGGGTTGACAGCAATGGGTATAGTAATGCTGATTCCAGTGAACTTTGAGATATATAAGCCTGTTTTTTATGTGAAAGTCGTTTGGCTACTAGCCTTGGGAAATTCAATTCTAATAAAGGGCGTTAACTTACCTGAAACAGAATGAACGAATTTTTGGAAATCATAATAAATGCTATCAGTAATTACTGGGGCTGGATCGTAAGCGAAGTAACCTTCAATTACGACTATAAACCGTGGTACCAGAATTATTTCTGGGGATTGACATTATTATCGTTAATCGTTTGGGGTTTGGAAATGGCCTTTCCGTGGAGGAAAAACCAGCCAATCGTCCGTAAGGATTTCTGGCTAGATGGATTCTACATGTATTTCAACTTCTTCATTTTCGGATTGATGATCATTGGCATTTATGCTGTGCTCGAACATGCCTTTGCATCATTCGGTATAACGATGAGTTCGTTGAGTTTCTTTGATTTCACGGCTTTGCCAGCATGGGCGCAGATTCTCATCTTCTTTATTCTGAACGATTTCGTGCAGTGGTTCACACATGT
>DMRV01000064.1:0-897 GCA_003456455.1 Flavobacteriales bacterium | reverse complement strand
TGGATGGAGAATGTGTTCTATAAGCCATTGAAAACAATTGCCGTGATGCTTGTAGGTGGATTTGAGCCTGAACAAGCGTTCTTCATTCACTTCGTAGCCATCACAATTGGTCACCTCAATCATGCCAATGTTCGCATCACTTGGGGACCGCTGAAATACATTTTCAACAACTCGGTAATGCACTTGTATCATCATGCTTATGACCTTCCCAAAAATCATCCTTATGGAATGAATTACGGAATCAGTCTCAGTCTTTGGGATTACGTTTTTGGCACCAGTTATGTGCCGCAAAGTGAAGATGGTTCTTACAGAATCGGGTTTCCTGGAATAGAGAAATTCCCAGTTCACTCATTTTGGAAACAGCTTTTTTACGGGTTTAAATCAGGCTCCTAAAAGAGTTCTGATTTTAGAAATTCAGAAGGCAGGATTTATCCTGCCTTTTTCATTGTTCTACTTTTGAGTTTATAGAATCGTACGAAAGCAATGATATCAGTCGAAGAAGCCAAAAAGTATATCGCAGATTTCAGCCCTGAACTTAAGTCTATTACTCTGAACGTACCAGATAGTGTCGGATATGTGCTTTCTGATGACGTGTTTTCGCCCATCGATATGCCGCCATTTCTGCAAAGCGCCATGGATGGATATGCGTTAGGCGTAGGTTCGAAAAGTCAGGGTTCTAGTTTTCGTTTGATAGGAGAAGTTGCCGCAGGAAGTTCTATTCCATTTGAATTGAAAGCAGGTGAATGCGTTCGGATTTTTACAGGCGCGGCTGTTCCAGAAAGTGCCGCTGCAATAGTTCAACAAGAATGGGTTGAGCGCGATGGAGATGCCATCCTACTTCAGCGCGAAGTAGCCGAAATGATGCATATCCGACTGAAGGGAGAACAGATGAAAACA
>DMRV01000298.1 GCA_003456455.1 Flavobacteriales bacterium | reverse complement strand
GGCTCTTCTGTAGACGGTTTAGATGATTTCATTGATGCTATACTTTTATCAACAGGAGCAGAGCAGGTTGAGCTTGTTGGCCATAGTGCTGGCGGAGGTCTCGGGTATGACTACCTAGCGGATGCAACGAGAGCCGGAAAGGTTGCGCATTACGTTCATTTAGGAAGCAGCCCACAATCTGGCCCAGCAGGGCCGAATGGCGAAGTTCCAACACTCAATATTTATTCTCTGTACGATGCGGTTGTTGACGGAGAGGATATTACTGGAGCTACTAATGTTTCGCTGGCTTTAAAAGACCATTACGAAGTTGCGACTTCTGTAGAAACGTTCTCAGAAATGTTCAAATTCTTTAGAGGAGAAGTACCAACTTCTACAGCAATTGTCTCTGATGATAAAAGGACTGTTTTTGGCAAGGTTCTCACCTTAGGAGAAAACGAGCCACTAATAGATGCAACAGTAAACGTTTATAAACTGAATTCTGCCACGGGAGAAAGGCTAGAAACGCAACCGTTGGTTACGTACATGACAAATGGAGTAGGGGAGTGGGGGAGTTTTAATGCTGAAAAGGATGCCCACTATGAGTTTGAGGTGATTTCAGCCAACTCGGCCGATCGCAAACTGCATTATTATAGAGAGCCATTTTTGACTTCAGATGGGTTGGTCTATCTGCGAGCATTTCCGCCAGCAACCTCACTGGCAGGCACGCTGCTGGCTAGTCTTCCTGAAGATGACAATCAGGCGGTGGTTATATCTTTTACGTCAAGCGAGGCGGTTATAAACAACCGAGATGTAATGATAGTAGAGGGCTACAACCTTAGTACAGCAGAGTTTGCTTCAGAAGACAATACTACCATTGCTTATTTCTTGTATGATGATGGTAATAGTCAAACTGACGAAACCGAAGTTGGCTTGTTCGGTTTTACACCCTTCTTAACTGGGGTTGATGTGTTCTTCCCAACAGACCAACAGGCAACAATAGATCTTAATTTTAATCAACGCGAATTGCATGTTCCAAGCTGGCCTTCAGAAACAGAAGGAGTAACGATTGCGGTGTTTGATTAGAGCTACTTATACTTCCTTCTCCGGATAATAGAGTAGAAGAGGAGTGCCATCAGGATTCCTGCGCACCATAAGCCATAAACGCTTATCTCAGGCAGTCCGTAGATGTAACCTATGCGGTTGCCCCAATCTACCGTCATGGTAATGGCAGAGCCAATAATGAATGCCATAATTAAGAACGTAATTGCCATTCTGTTGGCAATACTGTCAAGTTTCTTGAGTAGGTATCCGTAGCCCTGCAGCTCAACCTCAAAGTGAATTTTCCCCTTCTTGGTTTTTGCAAGAATCTCTTTTACATCCTTCGGAAAAGAGGTTAAGAAAGAATTGATTTGAGTAAGCCGAGAATTTACATCATGCCAAACATTCTTTGGAGACAGCCGCTCCTTCATCAGCTTTAGTCCGTATGGACGAATAAAGTCGTAAGTGTTAAAGTGTGGGTGAATGCTTTTCCCAATTCCTTCAAGGATGGCAAATGCACGGAAAATCAAAAAGATATCGCCAGGGACACGAATTTGATGATCGAACATGATTTTCTGAAGCCTTTCCACGGTATCAGCAATACTGGCTTCGTCAACGTCTAAGGAAGCAAAGTCTTCAATCAATTCATTAAGATCATACTCCAGTTGGCGCATGTCTGTAATACCATCTTCTATAGAAAGGGATTTTAAATTGCTGGCCATCTTAGCTGGATCTCCCTCTGCCATTCCAACAAAAATTCCAGCAAAGGCATACTTATCCTTTCGCATGAGGCTTCCCACCATCCCGAAATCGAGTAGACAGATTACACCATCTCTTCTTACGAGTACATTTCCTGGGTGCGGATCGGCATGGAAAATTCCAAACTCAAAGATTTGAGTGAGGTAAATGTCCATCCCGTTTTCGGCAACCTTTTCTGGATTCAAACCCCAAGCACGGAGCTGCGCTACATCAGAGATTTTACAACCTCCAACGAAGTTCATTACCATTACCTTCTCAGTAGAATACTCCCGAAAAGCAGCTGGAATAATGAAGTTTTTGTAGTCTTTGTATAGCTTTCTGAAGCGCTCTAGGTTTCTAGCCTCTGTTCGGTAATCGAGCTCCTTATGCATGCTTCGCTCAAACGAACGAACCATATCCATGGCATTAAGGATTCCTTCTTTCTTAAGGTATCTATCGGCACGATTTACACCATCTGAAAGAATAGCTAAATCGCGATAGACCATATCTTTCACACCAGGTCGCTGAATCTTTACGACAACCTCCTTCCCTGTTATCAACCGAGCCTTATGAACTTGCCCAATGGAAGCTGTGGCCAAAGGCTTTTCGTTAAATGCCTGGAAAACGTCTTGCAGCTTTCTCCCTAACTCTGCCTCAATAGTTGCCTTTATTTCCTCGAATGGAACTGGAGGAACATTGTCCTGCAACTTCTCCAACTCCGCAATAAGTGGAGCAGGAAGCATATCTGGCCGATTGCTAAGAACCTGTGCCATCTTTATGAAAGTTGGGCCTAATTCTTCGCAAACCATGCGAATACGTTCCCAACGGGTGTATTGAAAAACAGGTTGACCTTGGCGCTTCCAAGAAATACGACCCTTTTCAGAAACAAAGTTTCGAAGAGTGGAGTTGGTAACCACATCTTCGAATCCATACTTCACCAAAACCGCGATAATCTCACGAATCCTACTTATGTTTTGGAAGGTTTGTCCGGTGAATATCATCTATGGCGAACGCTAAAGGGCGAATGTACTAAATACACACTTTAACAGACGAAACAAAAAACGCCCCAGCTTTCGCTGAGGCGTTGAACAAAACCTAACCTATTTATTCATAAACATTCAGCTGAAGCGAACCGGTAATCTCCACTTGAGCGCCATTTTGGACTTCGATGTTGAAACAATCGGCATCGGCAGCAGTAATTCTTGGATTGTTGGCAGTAGCCGCAATGGTTGTTACCGTAGTCGGACCAGGCACACAGTTGGTCCAGTTGTCTGGCTCATGCCAATTATCATCAATAGCACCGGTCCAGGTTGTAGCAGCTTGATCACCTAAAATGGTGACGTTAGAAGTAGCTGATGCAGCAGCTCCGCAACCATTAGGGTCGTTAGATGTAAGCGTAAATGCAATAGTTCCAATAAACCCTGAAGCGATTGTTACGGTTACACCACCAGGGTTATTGGTAAACCCAGTTGGCGAAAGCGTAATATCTGGGCTGTTGGGCGTAAACGTCCATTCTCCCTGAGTTGCTGAACCACCTAGAGAACCACTTAGTAAGCCGTTAAATGCGCTAGGTAAACAAAGGGTTGTGTCGGTAGAGACAGTCACACTTGGCAAAACGTTAATGGTTACCGAAGTATTTGTAGAACCAGAACAACCGTTACCATCTGTGAAGTTATAGGTTACGGTGTAAGTACCAGGCGTGCTAGTTGCTAGGTCAATCTCACCCGCTGTACCATTAAAATTTAACCCAGCGGTTGATGAATACGTCCCCCCAGCAGTACCAGTGAGTGTTACCGCAGCGGTACCTGTAGCACAATACGGAGTACCCGCATAGCTTATTGTTGCTGTAGATAGGGGATGGATAGTTACTGAAGTACTTGTAGAACCAGAACATCCGTTACCATCTGTGAATGGGAACGTTACCGTGTAAGTTCCAGGCGTGCTGGCCACTAAGTCAATCTCTCCAGTAACTCCGTCAATTGTTAACCCAACTGTCGATGAGTATGTACCACTAGCAGTACCAGTGAGTGTTACGGCAGCTGTACCT
>DMRV01000322.1 GCA_003456455.1 Flavobacteriales bacterium | reverse complement strand
CTTGTTGATTCCTTCGTGCATCATGGTTTCGATGAAATCACGCTTCAATGTCATGATGTCATTGTGAAGCAAATCGTTCCATTCTCCAATCAATTCAATAATGGTGAAACCTTGCTCGTAATCGGCAAACAATACTTTTAGAAATAGGGTGGGAGAGTCTATGCTGTCCCATTGTGGATGTAGTGCGTGGTCGTAGATGTGTTCCGTGAATTCAAACTCGCTGTACTCACGGCCATAAAACGGAGAGTACATGTCTTCAGCAGCGATGTAGTAATCGCGCCAGCGGTAAAACGGCTCAATGGCATGCATACTTTACGAATCAGCTAGGTAATTATCTACAGCTTTTCGCACACTTCCATGCTCTTTTAGCAATTGCTCCGCGATGCTGCGTTCGGCTCCCGTTTCTTCCATAATCATCCGAACGCCACGGTCAACCAATTTGTTGTTGCTTAGCTGCATGTCAACCATCTTGTTGCCTTTCACCTTCCCCAATTTGACCATGGTTGTGGTGGTAATCATGTTCAACACAAGCTTCTGTGCTGTACCTGATTTCATTCGCGTACTTCCGGTCACGAATTCAGGTCCAACAACAACTTCAACAGGAAAGTCAGAAGCAGCTGCCATTGGAGAATTCACATTACACGCAATGCAGCCTGTAGCAATACCATTTTCTTGACATGATTTGAGCGCTCCAATTACATAAGGTGCGGTTCCTGAGGCGCTGATTCCAATCACAACATCTTTGTCTGTTACGTTGTGTTCTAGAAGGTCTTTCCAACCTTCTATTTCGCTGTCTTCGGCAAATTCAACGGCTTTGCGAATAGCTGTATCTCCACCAGCAATAATTCCCATAACTAGGCCATGCGGAACACCATAAGTTGGTGGACATTCCGAAGCATCCACAATTCCTAATCTTCCGCTGGTTCCAGCTCCGATATAAAACAAGCGACCACCAGTTGACATCTTAGAAACAACGCAATCAATCAGGTTTTCAATCTGAGAAAGCGATCTTTCTATGGCAAGTGGAACGGTTTTGTCTTCACGATTTATGTTGGTTAGCAACTCGCTTACCGACATCTTTTCCAAGTTATCGTAATTGGAGGTAGATTCTGTAACGCGCTTTTCCATCACCCGAAAATGTTTGGATATTTCTCAGGATTGGCTTCGCTCATAATCGCGTAAGCCGCCTCAACCATATCCTCAATACTTGGTTTGCTGAAGTAATCGCCATCTGTACCATAAGCAGTTCTGTGTGCTTGAGCAGTCACCGTTTTTGGTTCGCTATCCAAGTGGAAATAGCCTTTTTGCTCTTCCAAAATCTTCTGAAGTATGTAAGCTGATGCACCACCTGGAACATCTTCATCAATCACCAACAAACGATTGGTTTTCTTGAGCGATTCTACGATGGAATGATTCGTGTCGAACGGAAGTAGCGTTTGCACGTCAATCAACTCAGCAGAAATACCGATTTCAGCCAGTTCTTCAACTGCTTTCAACGCCAAGTTCACACACGAACCGTAGGTAACAATGGTTAAATCCGTTCCTTCAGTCAGCGTTTCAGGAATGCCTAATGGTGTTTTGAACTCACCTAAGTTAGAGGGCAATTTCTCTTTTGTTCTGTAGCCGTTTAGCGGTTCAATCACCAATCCTGGGTCATCAGAAGCGAGCAAAGTATTGTAGAAACCTGCTGCTTGTGTCATATTTCTAGGAACGCAAATGTGAATACCGCGCAAGGCGTTAATAATCATCCCCATGGGAGAACCTGCGTGCCAAATGCCTTCTAGTCTGTGACCACGCGTTCTTATAATCAATGGACATTTCTGACCGCCTTTCGTTCTGTACTGTAATGAAGCAAGATCATCACTCAACGGCTGCAACCCATAAAGCAAGTAATCCAAGTATTGAATTTCAGCAATTGGACGAAGGCCACGAAGTGCCATTCCAATTCCTTGTCCCATGATGGAAGCTTCACGAATACCAACGTCAAAAATTCGATGTATGCCGTGCTTTTTCTGCAGGCCTTCAAATCCTTGATTTACGCCACCAATTCCCCCTAAATCTTCGCCAAACGCAACAGCGTCTGGTCGGTCGGAGAAAATTTTATCGAAGTTATTGAGTAACACTTCGCGGCCATCAATTTGCTTTGCGTCAGTTGCATATTCTGGCTTAACCGCGGCAATCTTGCCAGCACTGTTTGGCGTTTCGCTGTTAACGAATGAGTTGTAACGCTCCGCATTCAGCTGTTGCTGTGCTTTTAGCCATTCAGCTAATTGTAAGGTGTTCGAATCTTCTCGTCCACCAAGTTTTAGCAACGCTTTTCTGGCGGTGCCAATAACCTCTTTTCTGCTTGGTGCAAAGCCTGTATTCAAGCCTTTTGCCAACTCATCCAAACCAGCGGTTTGAAGCATTGGAATCAGTTCATCTCGCTCCGCTTCAATTTCTGAAACGAATGCTTTCCAAGCTGCATTTTTCTCGGTTTGTACGTTCTTTTTTGCTTCCGTTTCAATAGCATCGCACTCTTCTGCCGTAGCAATTCCTTTGTCAAGAATAAACTCGCGAAGCTTCTTTATGCAATCAAATTCTTGTTCCCAAGAAAGACGTTCAGAACTCTTGTATCGTTCATGTGAACCTGAAGTAGAGTGTCCTTGCGGTTGTGTCACTTCTTCTACATGAATGAGAACGGGAACATGCTCCTTACGACAGTAATCAATCGCTTCTTCGTACGTTTTTACCAAATGCGCGTAATCCCACCCTTTGGTTTTGAAGATGCGAATACCAGTTGTGCCCTCTTCTTTCTCAAATCCCTTTAATGCTTCTGAGATGCTTTCTTTAACCGTTTGGAATTTCTTCGGAACCGATATTCCGTAGCCATCATCCCAAATAGAAATGGCCAAAGGCACTTGCGTTACAGCGGCACCATTCATGGTTTCCCAAAAATGTCCTTCGGATGTACTGGCATCGCCAATGGTACCAAATGCCACTTCGTTTCCTTTGTTGGTGAATTGAGTATGAGAATGAAGGGCCTTGTTTTCGCGATATACTTTAGAAGCATGCGCCAATCCTAGCAAACGCGGAATTTGACCAGCGGTAGGAGAGAGGTCGGATGCAGAGTTTTTCTGCTCCATCAGGTTTCTCCAAGAACCATCATTGTTGATGGAACGTGTAGAGAAGTGTCCGTTCATAGAACGACCAGCAGACGAAGGATCGGCTTCTAAACTTGGGTGAGCATAGAGCTGCGCGAAGAATTCCTGAACAGTTAGTAGACCAGCGGCCATCATAAAGGTTTGGTCGCGGTAATAACCAGAGCGGAAATCGCCATTCTGGAAAAACTTGGCCATGGCTATTTGCGCCACTTCTTTTCCGTCTCCGAAGATTCCGAATTTGGCTTTGCCAGTAAGAACCTCTTTTCGTCC
>DMRV01000467.1:885-4851 GCA_003456455.1 Flavobacteriales bacterium | reverse complement strand
AAAACTATTTACCATGAAACAAATTTTACTCTTAACCGCTGCTGTAATTCTAAGCTTCGGAAGTTTTGCACAAACCTGCACTCCTGACGGACAATTTGCAGGCTCGTCTGCTGGTCTTTATCCTGCAGGCCCATTGGGACCAACGTGTGAACTGATTGCCCCTAAAACTATCGTAAGCCTTACCGACACTTTTGTGTCTGGGTTGCCTTTAGTTGGAAGTGCCACACTCTATATTACGCGAATGCGAATAAACGCTGTCACCGGACTTCCAGCGGGCCTACTGTTAAGTACTGATGTTATGGTCTCTATGGACCCAGACGGACCTTGGGGCTATTGGGACAACACTGGAACTTTTCCAAACCAGACCGCTGCTTTTGGGTGTGCCTTTGTTTATGGCACAGGCGGAGATTGGGATGCGGCAATTGGGGGTGGCCCAAATAGTGACGGAGTCTACCCTCTAGTTTTTGAAGTAGATGCCTTTGTTGCTGGCGCAGATCCTGCTATTCTCGGTTTTATCGGTGGTGCACAATGGGTAAGCGGAATTGACCCAGCAAGCGGTGGTGGTTCTTTCTTCATTAACGACACCCTAGTTGTAGCTTCTGACTACGCCAATATCAGCACTTCCATTACCGGAGATGGCAATGTCGCTCCTTCTACCCAGTACACGTATTCTGTTCCAAATGACCCTAACGTCACTTACAACTGGACAGCGACCAATGGAACTATTGATTTTGGACAAGGAACAAACGAAGTTGTAGTTGCATGGACAGGTAGCGGAAACCTTGAAGTTGACTTAACAGATGGAGGATGCCAAGGAACAGACAACATTGACGTAACTGCAATTGCAACCGCCATTGATGAAGCTGCTGGTATCAACGCAAGCGTTTATCCTAATCCGAGCAACGGAATCTTTAACCTACGATTGGAGAGCGCAGATGCTTTAAACATTAGAGTTATGGATGTAGCTGGTAAAGTAATCCGTACTGAACAACTGAGCGGAAGCACACTTTACAACATTGATATGCAAGCTGCAAAAGCTGGCGTTTATGTAATGGAAATTGAAACAGCTCAAGGAAAAACTTTCAAACGATTGATTAAGAATTGATTCTGTAGCGGAAATTGAAAAGGAAAAGGTCGTTCTATGAGCGACCTTTTCTATTTTATTCTACCCCATCCTAAAGCAGACTTCACGCAAAGTAAATTCTATCAGGAAGCTAGAAACAAAAACACGCTGAACATAACTATGCAGTGGTATTACCAACTACTTACTGACTTACAAACTTTTTCCATTTCTACAGAAATTCAATTTGGTTAGTTGATTCGCCCTAACTTTGTAGTCACTCAACTGAAACAATTCCTATGAAAAAACTCTTACTGCCTGTTTTTCTATGCCTCTTTTCGGCACCTGCCATGGCACAAGTGTGTTATGCTGATCTTAGCTATGCTGCCAACGGCCCTGGCGTGTACCCATTTACCGTTGCCACGCCAAACTGTGGCGATACACTGGGTACTAAAACTATCGTTTCCATTACGGATACAACCGTTAGCATAACGAGCCCCATTATGCTTGATGTGACTATTTATTATGATTCAACACGTGTCATGAGTGTTTCTAACCTCCCTCCAGGGTTATCATTCGGAACGGATGTAGATGGCGTTACCAACGCCAACATTCCTTATGGTGCGTGGGTAAATGGAGGTTCGTTTCCAAACATTACCCCTGCTGTAGGATGCGTGTATGTACACGGGCCAGAAAGCGCTTGGTTGGCTGCTCAGTCTGGTGGAACCTCAGGGGTTTACACCATTCAAGTTGAATACGATGCGCGTATTGTGCAGACTGTTCCTGACGTAAGTGCTTTTGGCGTTCCTAACGGAACGTGGCTGTCAGATGTTGACCCAATGTTTGGTGGCGGTTCCATAAACATCAATGTTCCAATTGACACCTATCCTAGTGTCCAATTTGAACTTGACACCATTATTGGAGATTCGGTAGTTGACGCGGTCACATTTGAAACATACACAGCAACCCCAGGTGCAGCTGGCTATTTTTGGACGGTAACCGGAGGTGCTATCATTAGCGGTCAAGGCTCTAACGAAATTGAAGTCTTATGGGAATTCGGCAATCCAACTGGATTGGTTGAAGTTGTAGCTGGAGATGGGCAAAGCTGTGAGCAATCTGAATCAGTTATCATCACTTCCATTACTGCAAGCATTTTTGAAACAGCTACGCTCAACACGCGTGTCTATCCAAATCCGAGTAACGGTATTTTTAATATAGAATTAGAAACATCAGATATGGTAAGTCTCTCAGTGATGGATCTTTCTGGAAAAATCGTTCAGGCAGAACAATACTCAGGCTCCATTCACAATTTGGACTTATCCGGATTTGAGAAAGGTGTTTACTTACTCCGTTTAGAAACTACTGAGGGACGAGCAGTAAGCAAAGTGATTTTGAATTAAACTTCCTCAACCAGGAACAAGAAAGCCGAATTGGAATTCCAATTCGGCTTTCTTGTTTTCAAACGTTAATTATTTCCGGGGTTTCCAAGGAATTTCTTTTTCCTCATTGTACTGCGTAATCTTTCGACTCAATACAAAGAGATAATCTGATAACCGATTGAGGTATTTGATAACGATTGGCGCAACAGGCTCATTTTCGTTAAGCAGAACTGTTAAGCGCTCTGCTCTGCGGCATACCGTGCGAGCAATGTGGCAAAAACTAATGGTGTCATTCCCGCCAGGCAATACAAACGAGCGCATTTCTGGAAGTGTTTCATTCATTCGGTCAATCTCCTTTTCGAGAAATTCGATGTCAGATTCGTGCAAATCGGGAACATCCAAGTTTGATTTACTTGGATCTGATGCGAGAATGGAACCGATGGTAAAAAGTCTGTCTTGAATTTCAGCGAGGGTTTCTTTGGCAAACGGGTCAATATCGCGATGACGAACAAGTCCTATGTATGAGTTTAGTTCATCTACCGTTCCGTAACTTTCTATTCGGATGTGATGCTTTGGAACGCGCGCCCCTCCGAACAATCCGGTAGTGCCATCATCGCCTGTTTTGGTATAAACTTTCATGATGAATGCAACACAGTTTGAATGTTTTGGTTCACCTCATCGGTTTCAACTAATCCATCTTTCAAACGAATAATTCGATGGGCATGTTGTGCAATCTCTTCTTCATGGGTTACCACAACAATGGTGTTGCCATTTCTGTGGATTTCCTGAAACAAGCCCATAATCTCAATAGATGTTTTTGAATCGAGGTTTCCAGTTGGTTCATCGGCAAGTATCAATGCTGGATTATTAACCAATGCTCTTGCTACTGCAACACGCTGACGCTGACCACCTGAAAGCTCATTCGGCTGATGCGACATCCTATCTCCCAAACCAACTTGATTCAGTACTTTTTCTCCGCGTACAACGCGCTCGGATTTGCTGAAACCAGCGTAAATCAACGGTAAAGTCACGTTGTCTAAAGCTGTAGAACGCGGAAGCAAATTGAAGGTTTGAAAAACGAACCCAATCTTCTTGTTCCGCACCTCCGCTAACTGATTATCAGTCATGCGGCTCACATCTTGTCCATCAAGAAAATACTGCCCTTTTGAAGGCGTATCTAAACAGCCAATCATGTTCATTAGCGTGGACTTTCCGGAGCCCGATGGCCCCATCAATGCCACATATTCGCCCTGCTTAATGGTAATGCTGATATCGCGCAACGCGTGCACTTCTTCCGTTCCCATTACGTACACCTTGGCGATGTGTTCCGTGCGTATTACGTCTTTCATTGTGGCTAAATTACAATCAATACCTGATGATGAAATGCTGCTTTGGCTGTTCCTTCCGAAGGAAAACGATTCCAACCTGAAATAGGTCTAACGTTACGTTAACACGCTCATGGGTCTTGATGTTCTCCCAAGCAGCCGCCATTCCTTTACTCCAATAAATATCATCAAACAAAAGCAC
>DMRV01000467.1:0-841 GCA_003456455.1 Flavobacteriales bacterium | reverse complement strand
GCCCAATCCAGTTTCTCAATTGAATCAAGATATGGTTGAAGCGTATCATCAAAGTTTCCTTTGATAATTGACGGGTTTACTTGTGCGGTATTGAATTGTTTTTGGGCAATCTCAGCCGTATTCGAGCAGCCTTCAAACGTGGTCAGTTTTCCATGCGGGTTTCCTAGACATTGGTAAAGACTTCCGATTCCGAGTGAAGTTCCCAGCTCAATCATCGTTTCAGGTTCAACCCTTCTTGCCAAGCGAAAAAGTAATTCGCCCCATTTTCCGCCTTTGGCTGAGTTCTTAGCAATATCAGCAACCTTTCGTTTATTCGATTTGTTGACAGTAGAACCGGCTCCGAGGTCAGTTATTTCAATCTCGTCTGTCCTGCTCAGTAATTGTTTGCGAATGGTTTCAACAGTCTGATATTCCGAAAAATTGGTCTTATTGTAAATGACAGAATCAAGCAATTCATAAACGAATGGCGAATGAATGCCATGTAGGTTTTTGGCCTTAGAAATATATTTAGCTAATTGCTTTGCTCGCCATAAATGAGACATCACGCAAAATTAGCGGTTCGGTAACAGTTTCAGCCTAGTAAGCGAGTAAGTTTGCTAGACACATTTTCTCCATGAAAAAATTATTCGCTTTTACGTTAGCTGCAATTCCCTTTTTTGGTTCTTCCCAAACAATCACTTCAGGACCCGTGGTCGGAGGTGTGACTTCGGAGTCTGCCCGCATCTATATCAGAACAGACGTTCCAACGGAGTTTGATATTGAATTAGACACACTTGAGAATTTCGGTACATCATTTACATGGACAGATAGTACTCGCTCAAATCAGTTCAATACGGTAATT
>DMRV01000155.1 GCA_003456455.1 Flavobacteriales bacterium | reverse complement strand
GACCCATCAAATATTGTACTTACTGGGTATTTTGATTCAAGTCCACTCAGTGGAAATGGTTTCAATGGTGCATGGGGTGCTTGGCCATACCTACCATCAGGAAATATTCTCGTTTCAGATATTGAAGAAGGCCTTTTTGTTCTAGGGGTTGATTATGTGAGGGCCGCAAAACTAGAAGGGACAGTTACAGAATTTGGCTCTGGCAACCTGCTCAATGGTGTCCAGATTGAAGTGGTAGGTTCGGGCATCAATGAGGTGACTAATCTTTTTGGAGAATACGGAACAGGAACAGCTATAGCTGCTACTTATGATGTTTCGTTTCAGAAGGGTGGATACATATCACAGACAATTACCGGGGTGATTCTAACAAATGGACAAACAGAAATTCTGGATGTAGAACTTGTGGCAGATGTAGCATTTACACTTTCTGGCATGGTAACAGAGTCGGGTACTGGAACACCAATTGAGGGAGCTACACTAATCTTTGAGAACGAATTTTTCACAAAGCAACTCACAACCGATTCAAACGGAAACTATACCGACAATGAGTTTTTTGGCGGAGATTATGATGTAACCGTAGGAGCGTGGGGCTATGTTGGAGAATGTTCAACAGTTGCTACATCCTTCAGTACAACACTCCCGAATTTCGAACTAGAAATTGGATATGAAGATAATTTCGTGCTTGATTTAGGGTGGGCAGTCAGCGGAAGTGCAAGCGCAGGTACGTGGGAAAGAGGAGTTCCTGTGGGTACTACTTTTAATGGCCAATTTTCCAATCCTGGCTCAGACGCTGTATCAACCTGTGGTGAGCAAGCATATGTTACGGGTAACGGTGGAGGAAATGCAGGAAGTGATGACGTAGATGATGGTGTAACCGCTCTCGTATCTCCAATAATGGATTTGACAACTTACGTTAACCCAACCATTCAATTCGATTACTGGTTTTTTAATGCCGGTGGAAATGGCGACACCCCAAATGACAGTTTTGTGGTTAAAGTTGATAATGGCTCAGATACTACAACACTTGGCACATTAGCGCTTTCAAATAGCCAATGGACTACATTTTCAATCGCGCTTACTGGCCAAGTAACCATTACCTCTACTATGCAATTGATTGTAGAGGTTTCTGATGATATTCCTGGCCATTTAGTTGAGGGTGGGTTAGATAATTTCCTGATTACAAATTCTACAGATATTCACAGTGATATAAATGATAATTCTATTTCGCTATTCCCGAATCCAGCAATAGAAACCGTCAATATTTTGGTCGAGACACCTGTGGAAACTGGTTCTGTTCAACTTTACGATATAAGCGGGAAAGCAATTATTTCGAGTCAATCGCTCTCAGAGGGATTGAATGTAATTTCGACCCCGAAGGCATCAGGCATCTACCTTTGTGAAATACTTGTCAACGGGCATCTACAAATAGAACGATTGGTAATTTACTATTGAATTGCGATTTTCGCATTTTGAGAATCGATGGTTTTTCGTATTTTAAGAATCATTGAAACACCACTAACACGAACAGAAATGGAGAGTGATATTATGGAAATTAGAGTTGAAAAAATTGGTCAGTCAAGAATTCAAGAAGTTGATTTCGACAATATCCCTTTCGGACGAGTATTTGCAGATCATTGCTTCATTGCTGATTACGATAATGGTGAATGGACAGATTTGCGTATTCAGCCGTACGGCAAAATGATGTTCTCACCTGCCATGTTGGCCTTGCATTATGGGCAAACCATTTTTGAAGGAATGAAGGCTTACCGAAACGATAACGGTGAGGTGATGATGTTCCGTCCAATGGACAACTTTGCACGACTGAACAAATCGGCAGAAAGAATGTGCATGCCAACCATCCCTGAATCGTTAATGATGGATGCGCTAAAGGAATTGATAAAACTTGATAAAGACTGGGTACCACAGCGGAAGGATTCTTCGCTTTATATCCGCCCATTTATGTTTGCCACAGATGAATTTATTGGCGTAAAACCTTCTGAAAAATACCGGTGTGTGATGTTTACATGTCCCGTTGGGCCGTACTACTCTACTCCGCTTAAAGTGATGGTAGAATCTCATTATACCAGAGCACCAAAAGGAGGGACTGGTTCTGCAAAGAATGGAGGAAATTACGGTGGAGCGCTCTACCCAGCCAAATTGGCGCAGGAAAAAGGCTACCACCAATTACTTTGGACAGATGCAGCCGAGCATAAATACATTGAGGAGAGCGGGACCATGAACGTGATGTTCCAAATTGGCGAAAAACTAGTTACGCCACCTACTGGAGACACAATTCTAGAAGGAATTACGCGAGATAGCGTACTTAAATTGGCTTCTTCTTTAGGAATTAATGTAGAAGAACGCAGAATAAGTATTGACGAAATTGTTGAAGCACACGACAACAACTTGCTACTAGATGCGTTTGGCGTTGGTACAGCCGCAACTATTGCTCAAATTGAGCTTATTGGTTACAACGGTAGGGATTTGGTTTTACCTCCAACACAAGAAAGAAAGATGTCTAAGCTAATTGCCGAACAACTCACAGCTATCCGTTATGGTGAAGTAGAAGATAAGTTTGACTGGATGGTAAGTATGAACTGATGAAAAAGCTACTCCTACTCCTTATTGTTCCATTGGTATTTGCAGGATGCAAAAAATGCGTTGAATGTGAAATTCGACTAAAGCAATCTCAAGACGTGATTGGCTTTGTTGATGAATTCTGTGGAAATGACAAAAAGGTTGAGGAAGAAGAACAAAGGCTTCGTGCAGATTACAACTGTATTGAATGCTCTGCCTTAACAGGTTTTGGAACCGCAACTTCTGGTGTACACTGCGGAAATCGAGCGTTTACAGATAGCATAGACTCCGATTGGAAAAATGGTGCTTTACAGAGTGGAACTTCCGCTAACTGCATTTACTATCGCGACACTGCAAACGTAAGGTGTGTTCTTAAAAACTAACGGGGAACACTATTAGTAGATACTCAGGTAACCAGAACCTATCCAAACAGCATCTTCGTCTCCGGTGTAGAGAGAAACCTTGTAACTGCCACGCTCTCTGACGTTCATGGGGAAATCAGCTTGAGTAACTCCTTTACCAATTGGAACGGTCATTTCCTTGAAATGCTCATTGTATTCTTTGCCCCCTAGTGGCTTAAACCAAATATCAACGGCAATACTTCCAGTCCCAAAACCTTCATTGTTTGAGAAAAGGGCCATCAAATTTACTCCTCCCGGAACACCTTTAAACTTTTCATTTTGTCCGGTTAGCATTCCACTTTTAACAGCACGACCAAAAGCTATATAGAAGCTCTCAAATACCAAAGTTTCCTTCTCCTCTTCCGTCAATTCTTCTTTAACTACCGACTCAACAAAAATCGGTTCAGGAGCATTTTCAACTAACTCCTCCTTCGTTAACTCAGCCTCTTTGATGGTGACCTTTTCAACGGGCTTTTCAATCTTAACCGGCTTAGGCTCAGGTTTTACTGCTATTGGTTCAGGTTCTACTTTTTTAGGCTCAGGTTTTTTTGGTCCATTTACCTTAATAACACCATCAGCCAAAAAATTCCATTGCCTGTCATATGCCGAAACTTTGTAAGTGTTCTCAGCTTTGAATTCGTATCTCAAACCAGCCCAATTTCTAGCCTGACCAATAACCAACTTTACGCTATCTGTTCTTTCTTTACCGTTTGTGGTGGCCGTAACCAGAATATTCATGGCGTTACCATTAATGGTGGTCTTACCATTATAGTACATGATTGTAAGAACTTTTGGCCACTCGTTTGTAGTCCATTCAGTTCCCGGCTTTTTTAAAGCTCCAACGTTGTTGAAGTTCTCGCCAAACTCAATTTTCTGAGCAGAAACTTGAAGGCTGACGAAGACAAGCAGAATGAAAAGAACTCTCATACTTACTGTGCTTACCAATTTTCTCGCCATTCTGCGTTTAGTTATTATGTGCCCAAGACTGGAGTCGAACCAGCACGATCTTGCGATCACCAGCCCCTCAAGCTGGCGTGTCTACCAATTTCACCACCTGGGCTAAGGTTGCGCAAATTTAGCCGTTTTTTCCAGTAAGGAAACACCTTGTATAGCGACAAACGAACAAATAAGGCGCAAAGGCATTTGATATATTTGCAATCACCTTTAAAAGGAAATTAATTGAACAACTTCACAAAACTTTGGTGGCTCGAAAAAATCCATCTCTTCGAAGGTCTTTCTGAGCAGGAAATGCAGAAGATTGAGGAGCGTTCGACTATGAAAACCAAAGGAAAAGGAACGCATATTTACTTCCCCAACGAACCATCAAAAGTTATCTTCTTTTTAAAGAATGGAAGGGTTAAGATTGGGAGTTATTCCAATGATGGAAAAGAGGTTATTAAAGGAATAATGCACCCTGGCGATATGTTTGGGGAATTAGGTTTGGTGGGACAGGACACACGTAAAGACTTCGCTATTGCAATGGATGACGATGTGCGTGTTTGCACTATGAATGTGGAGGAAATTCTAGAGATGATGCGTGGCAATGCAGAACTCAGTCTCAAAATCACCGCTACAATTGGAGATAGACTCGCCAAAGTTGAACGCAAGTTTGAGTCGCTCATTTTCAAAGATGCGCGAACAAGAATAGTAGACTTGGTAAAGGAAATGGCAACAGATCGAGGCAAGGTTTTGGCTGGCGGAGCAGTGCTTTTGGAGCATTCACTCACGCATCAGGACATCGCGAGTCTTACCGCTACATCGCGACAAACAGTAACTACCGTTTTAAATGAATTAAAGGAATTGGAGCTCATCAATTTCGATAGAAAAACGATTTTAATTCACGAAATGAACAAATTGAAATGAGACCAACTGTTTATCTAGCAAATAGGTGTCATCAATGTGATTTGGTGCAGAAATTCATCAAGAAGTCGGGGGTGGATGTGGATATTTACAACGTGGATCTTTCCAATAAAAAGCCACCAATTGACGTATTCGTTTACCCAGCCTTATTCGTTAATTCGAAACTGATGGCTTACGGAGAAGACATCATTGCGTATTTTAAGAATGAATTATTGAAAAAGTAATACTGAAATGACCACTGAAGAATTGATGGAGATATCTGCAAACGCACAACAAGTAATAGACACCGAAGACAAGTATGGAGCACACAATTATCACCCATTACCCGTAGTGTTAGAGAAGGGAAAAGGTGTTTATGTTTGGGATACGGATGGAAAGAGATATTACGATTTTCTTTCAGCCTATTCAGCTGTAAACCAAGGTCACTGTCACCCAAAAATCATTGATGCATTAACTGAGCAAGCCCAAAAGCTGAATCTTACAAGTCGTGCATTTTACAACGATGTGTTGGGTGAGTACGAGAAGTATGCAGCTGAGTATTTTGGTTTTGACAAACTTTTGCCAATGAACACTGGCGCAGAAGGCGTTGAAACTGCATTGAAGTTGTGCAGAAAGTGGGGATATGAGAAAAAGGGTTTAGCCCCAGACAAGGCCAAAATCATTGTTTGCGAAGGGAACTTCCACGGAAGAACTACAACCATTGTTTCGTTCTCTAACGACCCAGAAGCACGAAAGAATTTCGGACCATATACACCAGGTTTTGAAGCAGTACCATACAACGACACAGCGGCTTTGGAGAAAGCCTTGCAAGACCCAAATGTTGCAGGTTTTTTAGTTGAGCCTATTCAGGGAGAAGCAGGAGTAAATGTTCCTGATGAGGACTATTTAGCCAAGGCGCGTGAGTTGTGTACTCAATACAACGTTTTGCTGATTGCAGATGAAATTCAAACAGGTATTGCACGAACAGGAAGTTTGCTAGCAGTCTGTGGTAATTGCGATTGTGGTGCTTCTTGCGAGCGAAAAGC
>DMRV01000284.1 GCA_003456455.1 Flavobacteriales bacterium | reverse complement strand
ATGCTGGAGCTTTTAATTTCAATTGTTTCAAATAATCAAGGCATAGCCTTTTCCTTCTTCTTCTTCAGTTGTCTTCTTATCGCCTCAACCGCTTGATCTGTTGCTTCCTCAAAAGTTTTGCATTGCCGTTTTGCAAATAAATCGTTTCCCGGAACCAACAACTTCACCTCCGCAATCTTATTTTCAAGGCTACTACTCTTGTCAAGTCTCAAAAAAACCTCACTATCTATAATGGTATTGCTATACGTGTTCAGCTTACCAACTTTAGACTCTACGAAATTCAAAAGTTTTGCATCTGCATCAAAATGGATTGATTGAATCTTAACGGTCATGATTTTCTGTTTTTAAGCCCGTGGATGGGCGAGTTCATAAATCTGTTTTAACTTTTCTATTGTATTGTGCGTGTAAACCTGTGTGGCAGAAAGATTGGCATGTCCCAACAACTCCTTAATAGCGTTGAGGTCTGCTCCGTTATTGAGCATGTGTGTTGCAAACGTGTGGCGCAAAACATGCGGACTCTTTTTCCCGATGGTGGTTACTAATCTAAGGTACTTATTCACTTTTCGATAAACAAATCCATCAGACATCTTCTTTCCGTGGTCGTCAATCAGCAATAACTCGCCACTTAAAACCTCGCCAAAATGACTAGACAAAACCTGTTGATATTCATTTATCAGGTTGATTGTTTGGAGAGATAACGGAATGATGCGCTCTTTATTCCGCTTGCCAAGCACTTTTAGCTCTTGCTTGGGATTGTTAACATCTGTGATTTTCAAACCAATAAGCTCCGCGCGTCTCATTCCTGTACAATACAGCAATTCAATAATGAGCTTATCCCGAATACCAGAAAAATCATCCCCAAACTCCATCTTGTCCAGCAGATTCTCCATTTGAGACTGCTCCAAAAACAGCGGTAATTTCTTTTTGGTTTTTAGCGAAGTAATCTTCGACATCGGGTTCTTAACCACAATCTCGTTCCGCACTAAATACTTATAGAACGACCGTAAACAAGAAATCTTTCGGTTAACCGAAGTAGGTTGGAGCTTATCGTCCCCCAGTATAGAAACAATCCAGGAACGGATATCGTGATGATCTACCTCCGTAATCGAGGTAATCTCCAAATTCTCGGTAATGTGATGTTGAAACTGATTGAGGTCTTTAGAATAGGCAACAAGGGTATGCGCAGAAAATCGCTTTTCTTTCCCTATGTAATCTAAAAACCCCTCTACAATCTCGCGCATAAAAAATTCCAGCTAGTATTTCACTAACTGGAATTTCGTTATAATGTTTCAGAAGTGTAGAAACCTACCCTTCTTCCTCTTGTCTAAGACCTTGCACGTAACGTGCTTTCTTCATTTCTTTTCTTCGCCCAACAGATGGTTTTACATACTGCTTGCGAGCTCTTAGCTGACGCATTGCACCTGTCTTCTCAAACTTTCGCTTGAATTTTTTAAGACTTCTCTCAATGCTTTCGCCTTCTTTAACTGGAATAACCAACATATCTTTTACTTCCTTTTATTCAAATCGGGCTGCAAAGATAATTTTTTATTGAAACGCAACTACCCTTTAATTAAATTCTTTGCAATCACCACTTTCTGAATCTCAGATGTGCCTTCACCAATCGTGCAAAGCTTGCTGTCTCTAAAGAACTTCTCAGCCGGAAAGTCCTTGGTAAATCCATATCCACCAAAAATCTGTACCGCTTCTGTGCTTGACCGTACACACACTTCAGACGCATAATACTTCGCCATAGCTGATTTCACGGTTACGTTCAATCCACGGTTTTTCATGTCAGCGGCTTGAAGCGTTAGCAATTCTGCTGCTTCGTACTCCGTATGCATATCAGCTAATTTGAATCCAATGCCTTGAAATTGTGCAATTGGCTTACCAAATTGCTCGCGTTCTTTAGCATACTTTGTAGCCGCCTTTGTTGCTCCTTTTGCTATTCCCAAAGAAAGTGCAGCGATTGAAATTCTTCCACCATCAAGCACCTTCATGGCTTGAATGAATCCATCGCCTTCTTTTCCAATCATGTTGCTTTCATGCACTCTGCAATCTTGGAAAATGAGCTCTGCGGTTTCTGAAGCACGCATTCCCAATTTGTTCTCCTTTTTACCAGAAGTGAAACCAGGTGTTCCTTTTTCAACTGCAAAAGCTGTCATTCCATGAGAATCTCCTTTCTCGCCAGTCCTTGTCATCACAACAGCAATATCACCTGAAATAGCATGTGTAATAAAGTTCTTAGCTCCATTAATCACCCAATATTCTCCATCCTTAACAGCTGTGGTATTCATACCGCCAGAATCTGAACCTGTGTTGTGTTCGGTTAATCCCCACGCACCAATCCATTCTGCTGTAGCCAGTTTTGGTAACCAACGCTTTTTCTGCTCATCATTAGCGTGTGCAAGAATGTGACCAGTACAAAGCGAGTTATGTGCGGCCATCGAAAGTGCGATACTTCCGCAAACGGCACCTACTTCGGTAAGGGCTGTAACGTACTCCAAGTAAGAGAAACCTGCGCCACCGTACTCCTGCGGAACTAACATTCCCATCAAGCCTAGTTCGCCCATTTGCTTGAAAAGTGGAACTGGAAATTCTTGGCTTTCATCCCATTCCATCATTTTCGGACGAATGTTCTTTTCGGCAAAATCGCGGCACATGTCCGCAATCATCTTTTGGTTCTCGTTTTGTGAAAAATCCATTTATTAATAGTTTACAAGGCTTGAGAAATTCTCGGAATACGATTTCAGTTTCTCTTTACCGTTTAAAAAGTCTAGCGTTACCAAAAAGGAGAAACCAGCAACGTTTCCCTTTTGTTTTTGAATGAGCTCTGCAGCTGCAGAAGCGGTTCCTCCTGTTGCCAGCAAATCATCATGAATTAGCACATTCCAACCCGGTTGAATGGTATCTATATGCATTTCTACCTCAGCACTCCCGTACTCCAAATCATATTTATGCGATACGGTATCATAAGGCAGTTTACCTGCTTTGCGAACTGGAATAAAAGGAACTTTGAGTACTTGTGCGGCCATCATTCCGAAGAAGAAGCCACGGCTCTCTACACCAACAATGGCATCAATGCTCCATTTTGATGCTTGTTTCGCCATTTCTTCGGCAATATCAACACTAAGCTGGTGGTCCATTAAAATAGGCGTAATGTCCTTGAATAGAATTCCCGGCTTCGGAAAATCAGGAACGTCTCGAATTGCTTGTTTTACGCGCTCTTGCAGCATTAAAATGGCTGGATGATTAGGGATGCAATTTTACGATAAGATTGGTCGGTTAGCAAATGACACAGACCGTTATGCAGTTATGACGTTGTACATGGCTATCGTACTTTTAAATATGAAGACATTTTAGCATACGATTCTTCATTTATAAGATGAATTTTCTTCAAGTCATCAAGCTGTTTATACTCGCCATGTTGTTCACGGTAATTAACAATAGCTTTTGCTTGATTAAAGTTAATGTAAGGATGCCGAACCAATTGTTTGAGCGTAGCGGTATTGACGTTGATTTGTGTGCAAAGTGATGTGTCAATAGTAAGTTGACTCTGGATTGCAGCATACTTGGCAGAATCCATTCCGTAAACTTCTAGCACTTGCTCCTTGGTTCGGTAACCGCCCAATTTTTCTCGATGTTCAATTATGACTCTTGCAAAAAATGGCCCAATGCCTTTTACCTTAACGAGTGTTGCTGAATCAACTGTGTTCAATTCGACAATAATCGGTTCGTATTTCGGCTTTTCCCATTTTGGCTTGTCCTCAAACGCTTGATTGAATTCTGTTTTGGGAAGTTCTGCGATACTGATGAATGGCTTCAACTCTTCGTATCGTTCGTCATCAACCACAAATAGCTTTTTAACATCTTCGGGCTTTCTAAATTCCGCTCCAGCGTTTCTGTATTTGATAATTGCGGCTGCTTGTTTTGGGCTAAACCCAAGCGCAACCCAACCCGAACTATCTAAAGTGTTTGGGTCGAATTTGAAGAGTTCTCTTGTTTTCGGAATCCAAGGCTGTGGAGCTTCTTCAGCTTGCACAATGGAATCTGTTTCTTCTTGAAACTGGACTATTATTGGGCCGTACTTCAACTGCATTTCTTCCCAATCTCCTTCCCAGAAAAAACGCTGATACATATTGAATGCTATCAGCCCAATTAGAAATAATACTAGTGCAATTATTGCACGCCTTTCGGACCGATGAAAGGACAAATAATCCTTGAACCACTGCGGTAACATATCTTCTGAGTTTCCAATTCAGAAGAAAATTACAAATTGTTGAGTAAACTCAACAAGGAGTGCTTAAAAAACTACTTGTTCTTAATTGCGGCCAAATACTTGGCGAGTTCTTCTTTTACGTATGGCGCAAGAATAAATAGTCCAATCATATTCGGTACCATCATGGCAAAAATCATGGCATCGGAGAAATCCAGTACGCTCCCCATTTTGGATGCAGCACCGATGACCACAAAAAGACAGAAAAGAACCTTGTATATTTTCTCGTTTCGGTCTGATTTGCCGAAAAGGAATGTCCATGATTGCATGCCGTAATAAGACCAAGAAATCATGGTTGAAAAAGCAAACAACACCACGGCTATAGTAAGTACGATTGAGAAGTGTGGAATTGAACTTTCGAAAATATGATTGGTAAGACCAACGCCTGACAAGCTTACCCCATCGGCAAAAACTGCATTACCACCAGCATCACCATAGGCGAAAGCCCCTTCTATATTGTATATGACGATTACAAGTGCTGTCATCGTACAGATTACAACAGTGTCAATAAACGGCTCTAGCAACGCAACAATTCCTTCAGAAGCAGCATGTTTGGTTTTTACCGCTGAGTGAGCGATTGCAGCAGAACCAATCCCGGCCTCGTTGGAGAATGCAGCTCTACGAAAACCCTGAATCAAAACTCCGAGGGCACCACCGGCAATTCCTGCTCCAGTAAAAGCCCCGTTGAAAATGGCTGCAAATGCTGCTGGCACATGTTGAGCGTTCATAAAGATGATAATAAGTGCAGCTCCAACATAAATAACCGCCATAAACGGTACAATTTTCTCGGTTACTGAAGCAATTCGCTGAATTCCTCCAAGAATTACAATCCCAACCAAAATGGCCAAAATGATTCCGAATACGGTTCCTCCATAAGCAGATTCAATTCCTGCGGATGAAAGGAAAATTTCTGCGGCTTGGTTTGATTGAAACATGTTACCTCCACCAAACGAACCACCCACACACATGATGGCAAAAAGAATGGCCAAAACTCTACCCAACCCAGCCATGTTCTTGGCAGAAAGTCCTTTGGATAG
>DMRV01000136.1:2016-8975 GCA_003456455.1 Flavobacteriales bacterium | reverse complement strand
GGTCTTCTTTCAGCTTTTTTACCCAATCGTTGGTAAAAGCCTTGGTACGCTTACTCTCGTAAACAATACTTCCACACTCGCGCTGCGCTGTATTTACTACTGTTTGTATGCAGTCTGCCCCTCTTACCCCTTTTGGCACTGGTGTAATGCGGTCAAAAACATGTGTTTTCTGCAGCAGTTCTTCCAACGCCAATTCCTGCACCTCGCCCTGCATTTGCATAGAGCCTTGCTCTGCTTTGCGCTTCATCTCTTCTGCCAGTTTCTTATTGTCTTCTATCTGCTTTAGCAGCTTTACTTTCTCCAACTCAAATGTCTCGCGCTCCTGGGCTTTGGCCTTCTGCTCTATTTCATGCTGAGACTGAAGCAACTTCTTTTTCAACTCTAAATCCATTTGTTCCTTCTCTTCTTTCAGCTGCGCCTCGCGTTCCATTAGTCCAACTTCTTTCTCCCTCAGTTGCTTGTTCTCCGCCTTACGCTTATCGTTCTCTTTCTGCAAGGAGCTCATCTTCTCGGTCATGGTTTCCATAACCTCCTCCTCCATCTTTCCTTTCATGGTTGTTAAACGTAGCTCTAATTGTTTTTCCAATTCGGCCTGTTGTTCTTCTTTGGCCGCATTTAGTTTCTCTTGCTCCTCTTTTAGCTTCACACGCTCTGCTGCAAGTGCACTCTGTTGTTTCTTCTGCTTTTCCTCAAACTGATGCTTGTATTGGATTTCTAGTTTTTTTGAAATGGCCTCTTCCACATCTACGGGATGGCCGCATTCATTACATATAACTGTATTCATCATTTGTTTTTTTAGTTCATCAGTTGGTAATAAAACCCACCAGTCCGTAACCTATTTACGTTGCGCTGTCCAATTACAATTCTAATCAAGTGGTATTTTTTATGCTTGGTTCTCCCCTATCAATAAATGATTTCGCATAATAGAGGATTACTAACTTTCAAATCTATTTTTGAATTACAATGCCCTTAGCTAAAACACCTGTGATGATTTGGAATAAATTGAGAAACAAGAGCCTTTTTATGCTCGGTTCTATCTTTCTTACTCTAGCAGCCCTTCTGGTAATTGTGGTATTTACCATTGACGATGGTTTCGGACTATTAGATTGGCCAATAGACCCTGAGAAGGCAAGTGCCTACGGGTCATTTATAGGTGGACTTGGTGGTTCTCTGTTCTCGTTGGTAGGCATATTTCTCATTTATGAGGCCCTTATGAAACAACAGGAACTTGACGAAACACAGCGTATTGAGAACCAGATTTTCGAACTTACTTCTAGACTTAGGGATAACGTGAGTGCAATGAGCTATCGTTCGCCCATACTTGACATGGAAACGGTAGAAGGTGAAAAGTGCTTCATTGTGTTTGACAAGGAGTATCAATACATACACGAAACTGTAACTGAGCTAGCAAATGCCAAAAAAATTAACCTAGACGTCAAGCACCTATCTTGTTTCATTCATGTTCACGGTTTTGGTACTGAAATAGAATATAGATTGCAGAAGGTTATCAAGGGTAATTCATCCAGTATCGACAACCTAGATTTCAATTCATTTTTTGCTTCGCTTCGCGAGAAAATAGCCAGTGTAGATGATGGATTCTATGCTTCGCATGATAAGCGAATGAATCAGTACATACGTCATTTAGGAGCAATCATAAAATTGGCAAGACATAAGAGTATTAAATCACCTGCAGACACTAAACGCTTTATTAACATGGTAAGGTCTCAGTTAACGCTTGGCGAGCTGAGTTATCTACAAAAGATGATTGAGGTGTTACCAGATGAGCTTAATCATGGCGATGGTAGCCTAAAGCAACGCTGGCAAAGAGCTATGAACGAGTATAAATTCTTAAGACCATTGGAAGAAGGCTTCTAAACCCCTTTTAACGATGATAAGAGAACAGCTGCATAAAAAGGTAAATCGCACTTATTTAGCAATGGCCAGCGCATTCAAAAACGTTCTAAAATCATCCCAAAGGTTCGACATTTGTCCTTTTGGGGCTACCAAAAAAGGCTTTCCAAACGGAAAGCCTTTTTTATTTCCAATCGGTAAAACTTACACGTTTCAACTCTGTTGAAAATGTATACTTGCGCCTGAATACAAAACCAAAACAATAATGGCAGAATCAATTTCAATAAACAATGGAGTCCTAAATGTTCCTGACAATCCAATTATTCCATTTATAGAAGGAGACGGAATTGGTGTTGATATTTGGACGCCTGCGAGGAAAGTATTCGATGCTGCGGTTCAAAAAGTTTACGGTGATTCTAAAAAAATTGAATGGCTTGAGATTCTTGCAGGAGAAAAAGCCTACCACGAAACTGGAGAATGGCTTCCAGAAGAATCTTTAGAAGCAATTAAGAAACATTTAGTGGCAATTAAAGGCCCTCTTACCACTCCAATTGGTGGAGGAATTAGGTCTCTGAACGTTCAACTGAGACAAACATTAGATCTCTATGTCTGTCTTCGTCCAGTGAGGTGGTTTAAAGGCGTTCCATCGCCTTTGGTTCATCCTGAATATACGGATATGGTCATTTTCCGAGAAAACACAGAAGATATTTATGCTGGAATTGAATTTCAAGCAGAAACAACAGAATGTAAGAGGTTAATAAACATTCTTCAGGATGATTTTGGAGCACGTGGCATTCGCTTTCCTGAAACCACTTCAATCGGCATCAAACCCGTGTCTAGAGAAGGGACTGAAAGACTCATTCACGCTTCCATTGAATACGCCATAGAGCACAAAAAGCCATCTGTAACAATCGTTCATAAAGGCAACATTATGAAGTTTACCGAGGGCAGCTTTAAGAAATGGGGGTACGATTACGCAGAATCAGAGTTTGCGGACCAAGTTTTCACATGGGGAATGTATGACAAGATTCTATCAGAAGAAGGTGTTGAAGAGGCAAACAAGGCTCAAGAAGATGCTTTGGCTTCGGGAAAAGTGTTGATTAAAGATTGCATTGCGGATGCCTTTTTACAGGAAATTCTCTTGTATCCAAAACAGCATTCCGTTGTTGCCACCCTCAATTTGAATGGCGATTATATCTCTGACTCTCTCGCTGCTTGTGTTGGTGGCATTGGGATTGCGCCTGGTGCCAATATCAATTACGCAACGGGCTATTCAATTTTTGAAGCTACACATGGGACTGCTCCCAAATTAGCAGGACAGAACATGGTTAATCCAAGTTCCATTATTCTCTCTGGAGCAATGATGTTCGAATACATGGGTTGGACAGAAGTGGCAAAATTGATAGAAACTGCTGTTGAAGCGGCAATTGCCAGTAAACGCGTAACATTCGATTTTCATAGACTGATGGAAAATGCTGAGTTACTTTCAACTTCAGAATTTGGAGATGAAATCAGCAATCAGATGAACTAAAAAACACAAACCTAAAAGCAAAGCAGGCCACTTGAAATTTTTCTTAAAACTTGTGGCTTGTATCTAGAAAGTTAATTCTTACATTTGCACCCCAAAATTTTGACTACGAGAAGCAATGGCTAATCACAAATCTACACTTAAGAGAATTCGCTCAAACGAGACTAAACGTTTGAGAAACAAATACATTCACAAAACAACTCGTAACGCCATCAAGGAATTACGTGAGGCAGAAGACAAGAAAACTGCTAGTGCTTTGTATCCGAAAGTGATTGCACTGGTTGATAAATTAGCCAAGAACAACATCATTCATAAGAACAAAGCATCTAACCTTAAATCAAAGTTGACGGTTTACGTTAACGCGCTTTAAGCAGTCTAGAGCAATATATTGAAGCCTCGACCATTTGGTCGGGGCTTTTTTTGTTTGTCGGAATCTGTATTTTCGACTCAGAAGATGGAAGAGTACAAACCGATAAATGGAATTAAAGCCTGGGCCGAAGATGATCGTCCGCGTGAAAAGCTGCTTTTGAAAGGAAAATCAGCTTTGAGCGATGCCGAACTAATTGCGATTCTCATTGGTTCAGGAAGCGCTTCCGAAACTGCCGTTGATCTTTCAAAGCGTATTCTAAAAAGCTTAAATAATCAACTTTCTGAATTGGGAAAACTTTCAGTGAAAGACTTGACCAAATTCAAAGGAATAGGAGAAGCGAAAGCCATCAGCATTATTGCCGCCCTGGAACTTGGAAGAAGAAGAAAAGATTCAGAACCTGATAAGCGCATTAAAATTACTAGCAGTCAATCTGCATTTGATGTTTTATATACCCATTTGGGGGATTTGAATCATGAAGAATTTTGGGTTCTTTTTCTGAACCGTGCCAATGAAGTTATTGGGAAAGAAAACATTTCGAAAGGAGGTATTTCAGGAACCGTTGTAGACCCCAAAGTAGTTTTTAAGGCTGCCGTTCAATTTCCAGCATCTGCCATTGTTTTGGGACATAATCATCCATCTGGTCAACTGAAACCAAGTCAAGCCGACCATAATCTCACTAAGAAGCTAAAAGAAGCCGGTAACGCGCTCGACATACCAGTATTAGACCATCTCATCATTGGAGACCGCAATTACTTTAGCTTTGTGGATGAAGGCGTGTTTTAGACAACAGATTCCCAATTGAAAAAGCTTCTTACTATTATCGGTGCGCGTCCGCAGATTATCAAATCCGCGGCTCTGAATAGAGCCATTAGAACCAATTTTTCCAATCAATTAGTTGAGGTTCTTGTACATACAGGTCAGCACTACGACTACAGCATGTCTGATGTGTTTTTTGAGGAAATGGGAATTCCAAAACCAGATTACCAATTGGAAATCGGTTCTGAACGTCATGGAAAACAAACTGGCAAAATGCTGGATGAGATTGAACGCGTTATTCAGATTGAAAAACCTGACTCCGTAGTTGTTTATGGAGATACAAACTCAACACTTGCAGGAGCATTGGCAGCAGCCAAAATCCATGTTCCGGTAATACACATTGAGGCTGGTTTACGTTCGTTCAATAAACGCATGCCTGAAGAGCTAAACCGTATAACTGCAGACCACGCTTCAACTCTACTTTACGCTCCAACAAAATCAGGAATTAGAAACCTTGAGAAAGAAGGTTTTCTTTCTGTTGAAGAGGCAATAAAAAAAGGCAGCGCAAACATTGACAATCCATACGTTTTTCATTGTGGAGATTTGATGTATGACAACACCCTTTTCTATTCTGCTGAAGCTGATAAGCGAGAATCATTGTTCAGCAAACACGGAATTGACAAAAAGAACTTCATCCTTTCAACCATTCACCGTCCGCAGAACACGGATGATATTCATGTGCTCTCTAGAATTCTGACTGCCTTGAATGAGATTTCAATCAATGACCAGATCGAAATCGTTTTGCCTCTTCACCCCAGAACAGCCAGCATGATTTCTCGTTCTGATAATGCGGAAATCAAAAAGCTATCAGCAAACCCACTCTTCAAGATTATTGAACCTGTTGGATTTTTAGAAATGCTTCTGCTTGAGAAGAACGCAAAGCTTATAATGACTGATAGCGGTGGCGTTCAGAAAGAAGCGTTCTTCATGCAAAAGCCTTGTGTTATTCTCAGACCAGAAACCGAATGGGCAGAAATTGTAGAAAGCGGATGTGCACTTTTGGCTGGTTCTGACCCAAAAAAAATTCGTGATAGATATGACTATTTCAAGCAGCAATCGAGATTGGAATTCCCTTCCATTTTCGGAGACGGAAATGCTGCTGAATTTATCTGTGAATCAATAATTGAGCATTTAAACTAATGCTGATTTACAGTCACAAAATCACCCCACGTGTTCGATATATCTTTAATGTGTTGCTTGGCGATATGCTGGGCTTGGAAGTTTCATTTACCAACGAAAAGGAAAGCTTTTCAGTATCTGAAGAAGCTAAAATCAGTTATTCCCATTCAAAGATTGGTGATGAAATTCATTTCAAATCACACGGGTTACTGCATGAAACAGGCGTAAAAGACCAAGGTATTCGTGTTTCTGATAATGAGAACGGGAAGTTTTTCTATGCACACAACTCAACGGAATCGGTCCTGAACTTTGATGTGTTTGCTGCTTCTTTCTTTCTGCTTTCGAGATACGAAGAGTGCTTACCACACATACGAGACAAGTATAATCGGTTTGAAGCATCGGAAAGCTTAGGCTTCAAAAATGGTTTTCTAACAGAACCAGTTGTTGATCAATGGGTCTTGCGTATTCGAGATGTTTTAACTTCAAAATACCCTGAATTAGTTTTCAAAAAGCGTAAGTATGAGTTCATTTCAACAATTGACATTGATAACGCTTATGCCTTTAAACACAAGGGATTTGTGCGTACGTTGGGAGCGTATCTCCGCGCTCTTGTAAATCTGAATTTCAAAGAAGTAGTAGAGCGAACGAACGTCTTACTTGGTAGAGCAACTGACCCGTACGATACATATAATTTTCAACTTGAAATACAGAAGCAATACGATCTGCGAACAATCTACTTTTTCCTTTTAGCGGATTATGGAGTAAACGATAAAAATGTTCCATTCTATAACTCAGAATTTCAATCGTTAATAAAGCATTTGGGGGATTATGCCGAAATTGGAATTCATCCTGGTTTTAATTCAAATCAGAAGAATGGGAAGCTAAAAATCGAGAAGAAGCGACTACAGAGAATCATCCACCGTTCGGTGACAAAAAGCCGTCAGCATTTTCTGATTTTGCATCTACCACATACCTATCAAAAACTGATTGACAACGATATCCGGGAAGATCACTCCATGGGATATGCCGAACATATCGGTTTCCGTGCTGGAACGTGCACGCCCTATAGATTCTACGATCTTGACTTAGAAACCGCTACAGGACTGACAGTATATCCTTTCGCTGTTATGGAGGCTACACTCAAGTATTACATGAAGCTCCAGCCCAATGAAGCGAAGGTTGAGATTACAAAAATCGTACGAAAAGTGAAGGATGTGGATGGCACTTTCATTGGACTTTGGCACAACGAAACGCTAACAGACAGGGACATTTGGG
>DMRV01000136.1:0-1896 GCA_003456455.1 Flavobacteriales bacterium | reverse complement strand
TTGGCGGCAAAGGGTCACTTTTCGACCAATTCATCGGTGAGATAAGAAACGTGAAGGTTCAGAATGACCGAATGCGTTTCCGTAGAAATTTGGAGCGAATTGGTGAGTTAATGGCCTATGAGATAAGCAAAGAGCTCGAGTGGAGTTCAGGAACCATCACAACACCATTGGGCGATGCAGAGCTTCCTACACTTGCGGAACAACCCATAATTGCAACTATTCTGCGTGCGGGGCTTCCTCTGCATCAGGGAATCCTGAATTATTTTGATCAGGCGGACAACTGTTTCATTTCTGCTTACAGAATGAACCATAAAGACGATGGTTCTTTTGACATTAAGATTGAATACCTCTCAAGCCCATCTGTTGAGGGCAGAACTGTTATCCTCTGCGACCCTATGTTGGCAACGGGGGGGTCAATGGTTTTAGCATACAAGGCATTACTAAGAAGAGGAAAACCGAAACACGTACATATTGTAACCGCTATAGCAAGTAGAGAGGGACTGGACTATTGCGAGCGACATTTACCAAAGAACTGTTCCATTTGGATTGGCGCAGTGGACGAAGAGCTCACAGCTCAGGCTTACATAGTACCTGGTTTGGGAGATGCCGGAGACCTTGCCTATGGAGGCAAGGAATGATTGGACAAACGGTACAACCTAAACTGGATTAAGGCGTAGAGGAAGAAGTTGAGCAGTGGAGAAAATCCTTCAAATATTATTAGTTGTAATTCTAAGCGGAACCAAATTCCTCACCGCTCCGATTACTTCCTTGAATATAGGTTTCGGCTATTTAGAAACCTTGCTGATTACCACTATCGGTGGACTTATCGGAGTAATTTTTTTCTTCTATCTCAGCTCGGCCATCATGTTATTGCTAAGTAAGTTAGGGGCTAAATGGAGTAAGAATAAACCTTCGAAACCGAAAAAGAAATTCACTTGGAAGAATAAAGTAATTGTGCACATAAAACGTGAATATGGACTCATTGGCTTAGCTGCAATCACACCAATCTTTCTCTCCATTCCGTTAGGAACGTTTTTGGCTGCACGTTTTTTTTCGGACCAGAGAATGGTGATTGGATATTTGTCTGCATCAGTTGTTGTGTGGTCTGTAATTGTCTCTTCCGTGGTCATCATATTCTAGCTCGGTTTGAAAAAAATTGAACATGTATTTTTCGACCTTGACAGAACCCTGTGGGATTTTGAATCAAACTCTGAGGCCACACTAAAGGAGTTATTTGAGGAATTTAAACTCAACAATAAGCTTGGTGTTACTGATGATCTTTTTATTCGTGAGTACAAGCGGATTAATGAGCTGTTTTGGGAGGATTATCGGAAGGGAACCATCAAAAAAGAATACTTACGATACGGAAGGTTTGAAACTGCTTTGAAATTCTTTGGTTATTCAGATAAGGAAATGGCAACCGAAATTGGAGAATTATACATTTCGCGCAGCCCACGAAAAACGGGATTGGTAGACGGTTCTATTGAAGTGCTAGAATATCTGAAACCGAAATATCAATTACACATAATAACCAATGGTTTTGAAGAAGTGCAACACATTAAGATGGAAAGCGCTGGTTTGACCCCTTACTTCCAAAACATAATCACTTCGGAAAGTGCTGGAGCAAAGAAGCCGAGCAAGGTCATTTTCTATCATGCCGAGGAGTTGACTGGCGCTTTGGCACACAATAGTATTATGATAGGCGACCATTATGACGCTGATGTGATTGGCGCAATAGATTCAAACTGGAAAGCTGTTTTGTACGAACCTAACGAAACAAAAGTGGAGAATGATGAATACATCCACATTCATCACTTGAGGGAGTTAATGGATATTCTTTAAACCTCAGCCAAAACGCTGATTCCTCCTTTTACCTTTTCGTCAATCTCCACCTTA
>DMRV01000006.1 GCA_003456455.1 Flavobacteriales bacterium | reverse complement strand
AATATTCTAGGCCCGTTGGTTAACCCCGCTAAAACAAAACGGCAGTTGGTGGGAGTTTACAGCCTCAGATTAGCCAGACTTTATCACTTCATTCTTCAGGAAGAAGAAAAAAAATACAGAGTAATCCATTCGTTGGATGGGTATGATGAAGTTTCTCTTACATCGGCCACAATGACTTACAGTTCGCTTGGAGAGGATTTGCTGGAACCTGAGATATTTGGAACTGCAGCGATTAATCCAGCAAAGCTTTATGGAGGTAATACGTTGGAAGAATCGGCAGAGATGTTTAAACGCATTATTGGTAAAAACGGCACTATAGAACAAAACGCAGTTGTTATTGCTAATTCTGCATTAGCCATACAATGTTTCGAGCAAGGTTCAAGTATAGAGGAGTGCCGAAAAATAGCAGAGGAATCGTTGATGAGCGGTAACGCAGAGCAAACACTTAAAAAACTGATTGGATGAGTTTATTGCAAGAAATATGCGCGAACCGCGCCAAACAAGTCGAGGAAAAGAAAGCCCTCTATCCAATAGCGTTGCTAGAGAAGAGCGCGTACTTTAAAGCGGAAACCGTCAGTTTGAACACCTATTTAAATCGGTCTGACAAATCGGGTATCATCGCAGAGTTCAAGCGTAAAAGCCCATCCAAAGGAATAATAAACGCATACGCTGATGTAAAAGATACCACCATCTCCTATATGCAAGGCGGGGCTTCTGCTCTTTCAGTATTAACCGAACCAACCTATTTTGATGGTAAGGACGAAGACCTTACTGAAGCCAGAAAAGCTAATTACTGCCCCATTCTTCGTAAGGATTTTATTGTGGATGAATACCAGATTTTGGAGGCACGTTCCATTGGCGCGGATGCGATTTTGCTTATTGCTGCTACGCTGGACAAACAACGGCTACAGCAATATCATTCAACCGCTCGAGAATTGGGGTTAGAAGTGTTGATAGAAGTACATTCTGAAGAAGAATTGGAGTTGTTGCCATCATCAGATTTTGTACTTGGGGTGAACAACCGTGACCTTAAAACGATGGAAGTCAATCTACAGACCTCCATTATCCTAGCCAGTAAATTAGATAAAAGCCTAACGCTCATTTCTGAAAGCGGTCTACATAGTCCAGAAGATATTCTTAGGCTGCGCGAGCACGGTTATAAAGGGTTTTTAATTGGAGAAGCTTTCATGCGCAGTGCTCATCCCGGCAGAGAACTGGCTCGGTTTGTACAAGAATTAAGAGCGGCAGAATGATAGTCAAGATCTGTGGGTTGGTAGAGGCCGAAAATCTATCTGAAGCAGATTTGCTTGGTGTCCAATTTCTTGGGCGGATTTTCCATGCGCCATCTCCAAGAGACGTGGCAAATCGAGCGGCTGCTAATACAGATACTGCACAGGTTGGGGTATTTGTAAACGCAACAACTCCATTGATTATGAAAATGGTTGAGAAGCATGGCTTTTCTACCGTCCAACTTCATGGCTCAGAATCCATAAATCAATTAAAAGAACTCAAGGCAAAAGGTCTTAAAATCATCAAGGCAATTTCCGTTGGAGAAACGTTACCCACTTCTTCGGTTGAGGAATACGTACCTCATTGTGATTATTTTCTTTTCGACACAAAAGGGAAAAACGCTGGCGGTAATGGGGTTTTGTTTAACTGGGATTTACTGAAGGAGTATTCCCAAACCACTCCATTTTTACTTAGTGGTGGCATTGGCCCAGTCAATGCCGAACAGATTAAAAGGATAAGCCACACAGCGTTTGCGGGAGTAGACCTTAACAGCGGTTTTGAAATCAGCCCTGGAATTAAAAACATCGAACTATTGAAAGCATTCTTACATGAAATACGTTAAGAACAAATACCAGCCTATAAATGGCTTTTATGGCGAATATGGTGGCGCATTTATTCCAGAAATGCTGCACGCCAATGTATTGGAATTAGAGCAAAATTATGAACGGATTATTAATGATGCGTCCTTTCAAATAGAATTTAATAAGCTATTAAGGGATTACGTAGGTCGTCCAACTCCGCTATATTTTTCTGATGCACTTTCAAATCGTTACAATGCTCGAATCTATTTGAAACGTGAAGACCTGAATCATACCGGAGCACACAAAATTAATAACGCCATTGGGCAAGTATTGCTTGCCGAAAGGCTGGGAAAGAAGCGGGTAATCGCTGAAACTGGAGCGGGACAGCATGGCGTTGCAACTGCCACGGCCTGCGCTCTGCGCGGTATTGAGTGTGTTGTATATATGGGGGCCAAAGACGTAGAACGCCAGGCGCCCAACGTACAGCGCATGAAAATGCTTGGTGCTTCCGTGGTACCAGTAGAATCAGGTAGTCGGACTCTTAAAGATGCTACTAACGAGGCTATTCGCGATTGGATTAACCACCCCGAAGACACGCATTATGTGATTGGCTCGGTGGTAGGGCCGCATCCATTTCCAGATATGGTTACCATTTTTCAGTCTGTTATTTCAGAAGAAATAAAGCTGCAACTTTTGGAACAGGAAGGAAGAGAAGCACCAGATAAGGTTGTGGCTTGCATTGGTGGAGGAAGTAATGCTGCTGGAGCGTTCTATCATTTTATGGAAGATGAAAATGTAGAATTGATTGGAGTAGAAGCGGCTGGTTTAGGATTGGATACGGGAAAAACGGCCGCAAGCATCGCTCGTGGAAGTAATGGGATTATCCATGGGTTTATGACCAGGCTTTTGCAGAATGAGGATGGTCAAATCACAGAACCGCACAGTATTTCTGCTGGATTGGACTATCCCGGTGTTGGCCCTATGCACGCCCATCTTCAGAAAATTGGTCGGGGAACATACATGAGTATTACTGATACGGAAGCTATGAAAGCAGGATATGAGTTGACCAAAACCAGTGGTATTATTCCAGCTATCGAAAGTGCTCATGCCTTGGCCGCATTAGAAAAGTTGAGCATTGCCAAAGATGAATTGATTGTCGTAAACCTTTCTGGCCGTGGCGATAAGGATTTGAATACATATTTA
>DMRV01000132.1:1148-4359 GCA_003456455.1 Flavobacteriales bacterium | reverse complement strand
AACAATCCTTGGTTACAAGAACTTCCTGATCCAATTTCACGCGTTACGTGGGACAACTACATTACTATGTCTCCAAAGCAAATGCAGGAAATGGAGTTCTCACGTCTTGAGCGTGGAGATTTCATGGCCGATGTTGCTGAATTGACCGTAAACGGTGTGACTATTAAAGCACCTGTTTATCCATCTCCAGGACAGAAATACGGAACAGTAGGTTTAGCTGTTGGTTACGGACGAACTGCTGCTGGAAAATGTGGCGATGAAGTAGGTGTAAATGCTTATGCATTATCATCAGGTTCGTTTGCGGTTGGAGCGGTTTCCTTATCAGGTACTGGCGAGGAATACGAAATAGCTCAAACGCAATCTCATCATACATTGATGGGAAGAGATTCTATCCTAAAAGAAACTACACTTAAAGAATACAAGCAAAACCCAAAAGCTGGAAACCCTGACTTGATGCTTTATGTTTCAAGTGCAGGAAGTTCTGCTGGTCATGGTGATGCTCACGGAGATTCTCATGGCGAAGAAGGACACGGTGATGCACACGGAGAAGAAGCTGCTCACGAAGTACACGCGAGTCCGTTCCTTCCAGCAGATGAAGTGAACCTTTGGGCTGACCATGCTATTGGTACGGGTCACCGCTGGGGAATGACTGTAGACTTGAATACCTGTATCGGTTGCGGTGCATGTGTTACGGCCTGTGGTTCAGAAAATAATGTTCCTGTTGTAGGGAAAGAAGAAGTTAGAAGAGGACGTGATATGCACTGGTTGCGTATTGACCGCTACTATTCTTCTGATATGAATGAAGAAAAGGCAGAGGAAGAAGGAATCGGGCCTATCGACAAGTTTACGTTAATGGAGGCTGCTGCTGAAGCGCCACAGGTTGCTTATCAACCAGTTATGTGTCAGCATTGTAATCATGCTCCATGCGAAACCGTTTGTCCGGTTGCTGCAACTACGCATAGTAACGAAGGTTTGAATATGATGACCTACAACCGTTGCATCGGAACGCGTTATTGCGCAAACAACTGTCCGTACAAGGTTAGAAGATTCAACTGGTTCCAGTATCACAACGGTAGTCAAGATTTTGGCAAGAATCCGGCCAACGATGATTTAGGAAGAATGGTCTTGAACCCAGACGTTGTGGTGAGAGATAGAGGAGTTATGGAGAAATGTAGCTTCTGTGTACAAGGAATTCAGGCAGCTAAGCTAAAAGCTAAAAAAGCTGGAGGTAAAGTAGATAATGCTGAAGTTCAAAGTGCTTGTGCCGAAGCTTGCCCAACTAATGCGATTGTGTTCGGTGATCTGAACGACAAAGAAAGTTGGGTAGCCGAAATAGCAAAAGACGAAAGAAGTTATCACCTGTTGGAAGAAGTTGGCGTTCAACCGAACGTTCTCTACATGACTAAGGTGAGAAACGTAGAAGAAAACGAAGCTTAATTAAGACTAAAGCAAGATAGATGTCGAGTCAAGAAGCTTGGATTAGGGAACCACTCGTTTTAGGAGATAAATCCTATCATGATATTTCCAATGACATCGCTAGGCCAATAGAGGGCAAAGCGAACAAGCAATGGTGGATTGTATTCACTATTTCAATTATTGCCATGCTCTGGGGCGTGGGTTGCATACTTTACACAATTGGTGTTGGTATTGGAACTTGGGGGCTGAACAAGACCGTTGGTTGGGCTTGGGATATTACCAACTTCGTATGGTGGGTAGGTATTGGTCACGCTGGTACACTTATATCAGCGGTACTTCTCCTTTTCCGTCAGAAATGGCGTATGGCCATTAACCGTTCAGCAGAGGCGATGACCATTTTCGCTGTAGTCTGTGCGGCTTTGTTCCCAGGAATTCACATGGGACGTATTTGGATGGCTTATTGGGTTCTTCCGTTGCCAAACCAATTTGGTTCTCTTTGGGTAAACTTTAATTCTCCACTTCTTTGGGATGTTTTTGCAATCTCAACTTACTTCAGTGTATCATTGGTATTCTGGTACATCGGGCTAATTCCTGATTTCGCCACTATTCGAGATCGCGCAGCAAAAGCTGCAAAGCCAATTTCTCAAACTGTATATGCAATTATGTCGTTTGGTTGGAGCGGTAACGCAAGAGCTTGGCACCGATTTGAAGAGATTTCATTAGTACTTGCTGGATTGGCGACACCGCTTGTGCTTTCTGTACACACCATCGTATCTATGGACTTTGCCACATCGGTAATTCCAGGGTGGCACACGACTATCTTCCCTCCATACTTCGTTGCAGGAGCAATCTTCTCAGGATTTGCGATGGTGCAAACGTTGATGTTGGTAATGCGTAAGGTTGTCAACTTAGAAGAATACATCACCATCAATCACATTGAGTTGATGAACAAGGTCATCATGCTTACAGGGTCAATCGTTGGTGTGGCTTACATTACCGAGTTGTTCATGTCATGGTACTCAGGCGTGGAATACGAGCAATATGCATTCTTGAATAGAGCTTCCGGTCCTTACTGGTGGGCTTATTGGGCGATGATGAGCTGCAACGTATTAAGCCCACAAGTTTTCTGGTCTAAAAAATTGAGAAGAAACATCACATTTACATTCATTCTTTCGATTATCGTGAACATCGGTATGTGGTTTGAGCGATTTGTAATTATCGTAACATCTCTTCACAGAGATTACCTTCCATCAAGTTGGACTATGTTCTACCCAAGCTGGGTTGATATAGGAATCTTCGTTGGGACACTTGGAATTTTCTTCACCTTGTTCCTATTGTATGCAAGAACATTCCCTGTACTACCAATTGCAGAGGTAAAATCTATTTTGAAATCTACTGGATCTCAATACAAGAAATAGACTGAAGATGAGCACTAAAGAAATACACGGTCTGTTTGGTGATGAAGAAATTCTACTTGCTTCTGCAAAGAAGTTAGTTGCTAAAGGAGTACATGTTAAAGATGTATTCTCTCCATTCCCAATACACGGAATCGACCCAGTAATTGGAGTTCCGCCAACACGCTTACACATCGCTGGATTCATTTATGGATTAGTTGGTATGGGGCTCGCACTTTTTATGTTTTGGTTCACTCTTATTATGGATTGGCCAATGAACATTGGTGGTAAGCCAAACTTCTCTTTACTTCAAAACTTACCAGCATTCATTCCTGTTACGTTTGAGATGACTGTGTTTTGTGCTGCACATGGAATGTGTGTCACTTACTTCATCAGAAACA
>DMRV01000132.1:0-1047 GCA_003456455.1 Flavobacteriales bacterium | reverse complement strand
GGAGCAGAGGAAATAACTCAAAAATGAACAAGGCATTGAAATACAATATTTCGCTGGTAGGAAGTGCATTCATGTGCATCGTAGTACTGATGAGCTCTTGTACCACAGACCCGAATAGTCCAGGGGTAGAGTATATGCCTGACATGTACCGTTCTCCTTCGTATGAAACATACAGTACAAACCCTTTTTTCAAGGATAGTATGACTGCTCAGTTACCTGTTGCAGGAAGTATTGGAAGAGGTGAATGGCCTGAGACAGGAAGTTTGATTAACGCGCTTCCTTATGCTTATCCTAACACGTTAGAAGGATACGAAGCAGCTGGTGTAGAACTAACTAGTCCTTTTGAAAAGTCAGCAGCCGTGGCTGCAGAAGGTAAAGTAATCTTCGAGAAAATGTGCATGCACTGTCACGGAGAAAAAGGAGAGGGTAATGGTAAGTTGATTGATACGGGGAAATTTCCACCACCACCAGCTTACAATGGAGGAGCATTGAAAAATCTTACCGAAGGGAAGATGTTCCACACTATTACTTACGGAAAAGGATTGATGGGCTCGCACGCATCACAGCTTACAAAAGAGGATCGTTGGAAGGTTATTCAGTACATCCAAGAACTTCAACAGCTTTAATTGAATTAGAGAAACAGTAGCCAGTAATGGATTATACATTCAAATCAAGCACAAGGAATTTAACTCTCGGTCTAGTAGCCGTAGGTACCCTATCTATACTGTACGCGATTTTTATCGACCACACGCCATCACAGCGTATTTGGGCCAACATGTTGGTCAACTCGTACTTCTTCGTGGGTATTGGTCTGATGGGAACGCTATGGATGGCCATTCAGTATGCTTCTGAAGCGGGTTGGTCTACAGGGTTTAAGCGTGTACCAGAAGCAGTTTCGCAGTACCTGTTGGTAGGTGGACCAATTTTGCTTCTTGTTTTATTTGCAGGAAGCCACAGTTTGGGACTTCATCACCTTTATCACTGGATGGATCCAGAATTGATGAACCCAGAAAGCTCTCACTACGATTCTATTATCGCTGGTAAGGC
>DMRV01000170.1 GCA_003456455.1 Flavobacteriales bacterium | reverse complement strand
AATCCATACATCATCTTATTTACTTGATACTTATCTACCGAAGAAACACCAAGGAATCCTTTGTATCGATACGATCCGGTTTCTGCATTCCAAATAAGCTCCACATCTGTTAAGAACATCGTTTTTTGCAACTCTTTAGGAAGCTTTTTGAATGAACCATAAAGGTTTAATTCTTGAATCAATTTGGTTGTCTGTTCCTTACCAACTAATTCTATCAAGGCTTTTTCATACTCTGTGCCGTAAAAAACAGCATCTAACGGTGGAAAGTGGTTTGATAATTTATCTGCAGTTATTCGCAGACACTCATCGTTAAAGAAGAAATCGAGTCCCAAAAACAGTTTAAACTTGGTAGAATCGTTGTTCATATTATGCTCAACTGTACCAAGCGGTGTAAGATCAACCTGTCCGAAATCCATTCCCATATTGAGCAATCCTTGACCGCGAGCAATACATTCGTTACTCAAACTAACATAGTTACCTCCAACAACAGCTCCTTGCAGTTTGTCTTTATTGGAGATGCGATACTCTTGACTTTCGTTATCAAAGTGTAAATAGCCAGAGGCGGCAACAATGTCAATATCGTTTGCCTTTACCTTTTTAGAAAGGAACGTTGGATAAACCACTGTTGAGTCCTTACTAATAACAACACCAGACGACATCGGCTTACCAGTTGCATCCTTTGGGTCTTCAGGTATTGGAATATAGATGCTATTTGGGTCAATATCTGCATCAAACGCCAGCCAATCACGGGTAATTCCCGGACAATCGTGTTTAATTCTAGTGCTACCATTATAAGTCAGAAACTCCTTACTGGCAAACAATTTCGCCTTGCCCTTATAATCGAAATTAGGGCTGAGTGTAAAGGAAGCCTCTTCGGTTATAGTGCCCATGGCAAATGTTTGTTGAGCAGAATCTACTCCAATTGTGGCGAAATCGATAAGCTGCTTAGCCCCCGTTACATCTGTATAATCATACTTTCCTTTGGCATTGTAATTCCATCTTCCCAGCACGTTGGTGGTAGTCTCATAAAACGTGTGAAACTTTGTAATCCTGTTGGCAACAATCTTTGAGTTTTCCAACGGATCCATGGATGCCTGCGCACGAATAATTACGTTACCACTATCAGGATAAATGATTGCATCAGCCACATCTATATGATCAACCTTTTTGGCAGAAATAATAAAATTGTCAAGGTCAAATTTGGTCAATGGAGACTTGAATTCAAGTGAGTCTTGATTAGGATGTGTTGACACGTATCTAGAACCTTCGCCATCAGAAACAACGTCAATATCTTTCTGATCAATATTCCATTTAAACTCATCTATGTAGCAGATGTATTGATTAACAGGAAAGTCAACAAAATCACCACCGGTATTCGATTTAAAATCGCCCGAGCGTTTGTCCAAATCAATATCCATCTGTACGTTACTCGTTTTGAAGGCAAACGAGCCTTCTGAAGCTCCTTTCAATTTAAAATCTGCTGTATCAGCATGAAACTTCCTGTACGCGAAGTTGAACTTATTCGATTTCATGTAGCTATCCGCAAAGTCGAGATTCCCAAATCCATCAAGCCCTTTAGGTGATAGGTCTAATCCGCCATGGTGCGCCACCTCGCCCTCGTACATGTCAAATGGGTTATCAATTTTATATGAATAGAAGTGATCTAATTTCGGCTCCCAGTGCACTTTTACGTCAACACCTTTTACAGGAGGATACGCCACCGGGCTCTTTTGCTTGGCAATTACGTAGTCCTGCGCAACTCCGTTCACAGAATCGGGAAAAAAGACAAAATCGTCAGATTTTGCTACAGATGTGATGTATTCAAGGTTTCCATCGCCTCTTAATCCATCGTGACTAAGTTTTATAGTTGCCGTGTAATTACCTTTCCCACCAAACATTGCGAGTCCTTCGGGAGGTGTTTCCCGCACAAAACCAAGTGAAAAATCGGGTTGAAGCTTGAGTGTTTCGTCAAAATCCGGAAAAATACCTGCGGACACGAAATTCCCGTCAAAGGCTAAACCTTCCTTGGTGAAGTTTTCGAGACTATCTATGGTAAAGGGCACCAGGTGCATATAAAATTCTTCTTTCTTATAAGCGCCATCCTGTATAGAGCGCTTATCGTAGTACACAAACGAATCGTCTGTGCTATTAAACACGGGATAGCGAGTATGGTCCACCAACCCTGATTTATTATCGGGCCGATCCACTAATAATTCACCTTTCAAATCGCGAAGCACAGTTTTAACTGCTCGAATTCTCTGCCGTCCTTGTTCGTCTGGTTCTCCATCAGGCACTTTCAGTCTAAGCGAATCTATCTTATTCAGATTAATCTTAAAATCATCATAACTGAAGTAAAAATCAGACCCAAAGAAATCCAATCTTCCTCCTTTCACTTTTCCATTAAACAGGAAATCACGGTTCTTTTTCAGTGTGAGTTCTTGCTCATAAGGGAATACTACTACATCCTGAGAATCGGAAAGAAAAACCCTTCCAACTCCGTTCAAATCCATATCCCAATTCAGTAAATTGAGTTTTGCGTTGGGCATACCTTCAATGGTAGACTCGAACTGCAGAATATCGTAATCAGTTTTCTTCGACCTTGATAGCACATAATGCTCCAATCTTGGCTTTAGCTCCACCAATTCTTTGTCGTAATCGTAAGACATGAAACCAGAGTTAGATAGGTTAATCATGAACACCTTGGTCTCGCTTATGTCTGCTTTAAAAATTCGAGCCACCTGCTCAACAGTAAGCACATC
>DMRV01000243.1:5919-6166 GCA_003456455.1 Flavobacteriales bacterium | reverse complement strand
TGTTGCTTTCTGCATCTTCTTAGTTGTAAAAGCTTACAACAATATGAAAAAGAAAGAAGAAGCTGCTCCAGCACCTGCACCACCAGCACCTACTAAAGAAGAAGTGCTCTTGGGTGAGATTAGAGATCTTCTGAAGAAGTAGGATTTTCTTATTAAGAGTTTAAAGCCGTTCTACCAATTGGTAGAACGGCTTTTTCATTCCATGACATTTCCATGACACAGCAAACAAATTGCTGAACGATCTTCG
>DMRV01000243.1:1520-5767 GCA_003456455.1 Flavobacteriales bacterium | reverse complement strand
TATGTTTCTACCTGTAATCGGGTAGAATTCTTAATGGTTTCAGATCAGGATTTGGACGAAACGTTTAGAAGAAGCTTTTTTGCGGCCTTTAACCCAGAATGGAACTCTGCTGACATTGATTGGGCAGCAAACCACAGCAGAACATTTGAAGGCGATAAGGCGCTTCAGCATTTGTTTTACGTTTCTAGTTCTATTGATTCGTTAGTAGTTGGAGAACGAGAAATCATTACGCAAGTACGTGAGTCATATGAGAAGTGTCAAAAACTGAACTTAACGGGCGATCGTTTGCGCCTGCTTGTTCGTTCTGCCATTGAAACGGCAAAACTTGTTTACACGCAAACACAGATTGCGCAGAATCCCGTTTCCGTGGTTTCGTTGGCATATCGCAAAATGCGTGAGGTGGACTTTGACCACGCTCCACATATTGTCATTATTGGTGCTGGACAAACCAACCAAACAATGGCGCAATACTTAAAGAAAGCTCCATTTGCCAAAGTGACGGTGTTTAACCGAACACTGGAAAAAGCGGAAGCATTGGCCAAATCTTTGAAAGGAACTGCACTTCCATTATCCGAACTATCATCTTTCAACCAGCCGTTTGACATTCTAATGAGCTGTACGGGAGCAGCACAACCGATTGTCAGCAACAGACTATATCGACAATTAATTGGCAATGATCTTTCTCAGAAAGTAATTGTTGATTTGGCCGTCCCGTCTGATATTGAACTGGAGGTGATTCGGAAGAACAACATCAGTTACATTGGAATTGAAAGTTTGAAAGAACAGGCTCGAAAAAACCTTGAACAACGCCAAAAGGAACTGGAAGTATGTAAGCGGCTTATAGCGGATAAAATAAATGAGTTTGAGCAACTGCTTCGCGAACGAAAAGTGGAGATTTCCATGAGAGAAATTCCTCAGGTTGTGAAAGGAATTCGAGATAGAGCCGTGAATAAGGTTTTCAATAAAGAACTAGAAGAACTAGACCCAAAATCTCGCGAAGTGCTTGAGAAAATGATGGAATACATGGAAAAGAAATACATCAGTGTGCCGATGAAAATGGCGAAAGAAATTATGTTGAAAGGATGAGTAGAACAATCATCATAGGATCACGTGGAAGCGACCTCGCATTATGGCAAGCCCACCATGTTGAAGCGCAGCTAAAAGCTTTAGGTCAGGAAGTAGAGATTAAGATTATTAAAACGCAAGGCGATAAAATTCAGCACTTGAGTTTTGACAAAATGGAAGGAAAAGGATTCTTTACCAAGGAGCTAGAAGATAAATTGCTTTCTGGCGATATTGATTTAGCGGTTCATTCACATAAAGATTTACCAACTGAGCATCCAGAAGGATTGGTTATTGCTGCGGTTTCTGAGCGTGAAGACCCGCGTGATTTATTGCTGATTAGAAAAGAGAAATCCGATTCTGGTAAAAAGTTTGAACTAGCGGAGGGAGCCATTGTTGGAACTTCATCAGCCAGACGAAAATCCCAGTTACTTCATTTTCGACCTGATATTGAAATCAAAGACCTTCGAGGAAATGTTCCAACGCGTATTAACAAGCTTCGTGAAGGGAACTACGATGCAATTATGTTGGCAGCCGCTGGTGTAGAACGATTAAAACTGAATCTTTCTGGATTCGATGTGGTGAAGCTGGATCCAACAGAGTTTATTCCAGCACCAGCGCAAGGCGTTCTTGGTTTGCAGGTTCGTGAATCTGATTCTGAAGTTGCTAAAATCATTGACCAATTAAACGATAAGGCTGTTGCAAGACGAATTGGTGTTGAACGCAGAATCCTCAACCTATTTGAAGGCGGCTGCCAAATGCCGCTTGGTGCTTATTGTGTAGAGACTGATGGCAAACTTACCGTGAAGGCATGCGTATCTGACGCTTGGGACGCGCCCGTTCGTATTTCAGAAAAATCAGGAACGGAAGTTGAAGATTTGGCACAAGAAACAGTTGCTTCCCTTAAGGTTTGAAACAATCGATTTTCATATCGAGAAACTTATCCTCAGACAGTAAACTTCTTGAACATCTCAGTACTAATAATTGGGAAGTTCATTCTCAGACATTAATTCGTATTGAACCAATACCTTTTGAAGTTGAAGGGGAGTACAATTGGATTTTCATAGCCAGTTCAAACGGTGCTAAGCTTCTTCTAAACTCCTTTGATGTGCCAGACAGGACAAAGATTGGCGTTGTCGGAGAAGCAACAGCAAGAGCAGTTAAGTCCTTTGGAATCTTTCCTGATTTTATTGGAAAAACAGGAAACATGAATGAGTTGGGTGATGCACTCGCACGTACAATTGGAAAGACTTCTGTTTTGTTTGTAGGCGCTGAAGGTGGATCAGAAAAAATCCGGTCTGCAATTCCTTCCAACCAACGTACGTTTCTTCCGATTTACAGAACTTTACTCGCAGAAAACGTTACAATTCCTGAAACAGAAATAGTTTTCTTGACTAGTCCTTCCAATGCAAAGTCGTACTTAAAGAATGCTTCGCTAGAAGGAAAGGTGATTATTGCTATTGGGAATACCACAGCGGATTTTCTAAAACAGCAAGGAGCAAAAAATGTCCTCATTCCATCTTCTCCAAGAGAAGAAGACTTGATTGAATTACTCAGAAATTCCTGAGTTCTTTTTAGTGTCTGTGCTCTGGACTACTCCGCCAGACACAATGAATTTCATCATCTCCGAAGCCGAGGTATCCACAAACTCAACATCTTCTTTTTTTACAACCAGTTGGTTTCCCATTACGCCATAAGAAAACGGCAGATAAACGGAAATCATTTCTTCACCAAAACCAAACTCTGATAGGTCCTTTCTAGTTTGAAACCCAAAGCGGTATTGTAATGGATCGCGCTGAACAAGAACCTTTACAGGCTTGCCCATCTTATCTTCTTTCCCGAAGAAAACAGTAATCAAATCCTTTACTGCGAAATAAATGACTTTGACTAATGGAGCCCGATTCATGATACCGTCAAACCAGGTAATGGCAGATCGAGAAATCAGATTTGAGATGATGTAGCCAAATAGAGCAAGCCAGAAAAAAGCAACAATAATTCCCAAACCAGGGACATCAAAAGGGAGAAGTCCGTCTACAATAGGCGAAAACAAATCGTCCATCATTCTCACAAACCAAACGACCACAAAAATAGTTACACCGATTGGCGTGAGGAATAACAATCCTTGCAAAACATAACCTGCTGCTTTTCTAAAGAAATTGTTCATGGCATCAAATTAAGTTCGTTTTTCAGCTTTTTTGGCAGCGAACTTGCCACCAAATCGTATGAATCCAAAATCCATTCACGTGCTTGCTCATCCGAAAACAAACCATCTAAAAGCACAGTATTCCAATGCTTCTTATTCATGTGAAACCCCGGGATTACACCAGAATACTCCTCGCGAAGTTCTATTGCTTTTTCTGGTTCGCACTTCACATTAAACTGTAGTGGATTGCCGTTTAATCCCGAAATGCAAAAAACTTTCCCCATCACTTTGTAAACAAGCGTATCAGGCCCAAAAGGGAATCCCTCTTCCACTCCTTTCAGTGAAAGACAAAAAGCTCTAAAATCTTCAATGTGCATTTTCAGCGTTTAAAGTACGATAAGAAAACACCAACAAGAATTAAGAAATTAATTTGGGCGTTACTCAGCACAGCCAACTGGTTTCCACTGCGCTCAACACCAGATTATCTTTGCTGCGTCAGGCTGTACACTATATCTTTTTGCAAAAGCAGAAAAGGATGCCGTTTCCATCCTTAACGCAAGCGATCTGCCGACCTCACCAGCGCATCATCCTTCTTAATTCCTCTAATAGCTAAGAAGTATAACACAACATTTACGAGCAAAACAGCCAAGACTGGACTATATGTCGCGGAGTTTGACTCAGCCATACCAACCATCAAATCAGCATAGTAGAAAACCAGTCCGCCAACCGCCAATTGAACCAAGAGCGCAGCTTGTACTAGCTTAACCTGAAACTTGCGGTTCTTGTATTGCATGATTCCATAAACGGTTAAAAACAACCCTAACATGATGGTTCCCGCAATTGGAAATGAGCTTGTAACCTCGAAAACTCCATCCTTACTAAGGCTGATAGAAACAGCCGTCAACTCATAATCACCAAGAGAAGCCAAAGTGAACTTCAAAAACACAAGAAGCATTGAAAGAATTGCGGCAATTGCCAAATAAACAGTTTGAATACGTTGAATCATCGTTGAATCTAATTAGGTCGCAAAGGAAATGAATAC
>DMRV01000243.1:0-1472 GCA_003456455.1 Flavobacteriales bacterium | reverse complement strand
TTAAAATACGAGCGAAAAGCTCATCTGTTTAAGAAACACACCTACTACACAAGTCTATTTTATTGATGTACGAGAAAGAAAATCTTACCAACATGCTGGTGGCGGAGTTGCGCACCATAGCGAAGAAGTTGAATCTAGAGAATGCTGATAGTCTGCGTAAAGCAGATCTCGTTTCGGCAATTGTTGAGAAAAATGGCCAAGCTGAAGTAAAAGCTGAAGCCATCACTACTCCCGAAGCAAAACCAAAACGCAAGCGAGCACGTGTTGAAAAAGGCGCTGACCTTTTTGCTAATGACGAGAAGTACAAAAAGGAGGTAACACAAAAACCATCCGAAGCATTGGATGCTGCACCAGCTCCCGATTCAGAGGAAGAAAAGGCAAAGCGTGAGCCAAAAGAAGTGAGCGAATCAAAACAGTCGCGCAGACCTAAGGAACAACTCGAAACGAAAGAGCAGCAAGAACCAAGAAAGCAACGTGAGCCTCGTCCACCACGCCAGCCTAGAGCACCTCGTGAGCCAAAGGATTCTAATGCAGAAGGTGACAAAACCGAAAATAAAGGAGGAAGAGAAAACAACGATAGAGGAGATAGAAACCAAGGTCGAAATCCGAGAAACAACGACCGAAATAATGGTCGTAACGAACAGAAGCAACCAGAAGAAGATGCATTCTACAATTTTGATGGTGCTGTAATTTCTGAAGGAGTTTTGGAAAGTATGCCTGATGGCTATGGTTTCCTTCGTTCTTCAGATTACAATTACCTGTCTTCGCCTGATGATGTTTATGTATCTCAATCACAGATTAAAATGTTTGGTCTGAAAACGGGAGACACCGTTCGAGGAGAAGTTCGTCCTCCAAAACCTGGCGAAAAGTACTTCCCGCTTATCAACGTAGAGAAAATCAACGGGCGCGATCCAGGATATGTACGTGACCGTGTTTCTTTTGAGCACCTCACTCCCCTATTCCCACAAGAAAAATTCAATATTGCTCCAGGTGCGAAAGCAGATATTTCACCACGAGTAATGGATCTTTTTGCTCCTATTGGTAAGGGACAACGTGGATTGATTGTCGCGCAGCCAAAAACAGGTAAGACGGTTCTTTTGAAGGAAGTGGCAAACGCCATTGCCGAGAACCATCCTGAGGTTTACATGATTATACTTCTGATTGACGAACGTCCGGAGGAAGTAACAGATATGGCACGAAGCGTAAATGCTGAAGTAATTGCTTCAACGTTTGACGAGCCTGCCGACAAGCATGTGAAAATTGCCAATATCGTTCTTGAAAAAGCTAAGCGATTAGTAGAGTGCGGTCATGACGTGGTTATTCTTCTTGATAGTATTACACGATTGGCACGAGCTTACAATACCGTTCAGCCAGCCTCAGGTAAGATTCTTTCTGGTGGTGTTGATGCAAATGCGTTGCACAAACCGAAACGTTTCTTCGGAGCAGCTAGAAAGATTGAAAAAGGTGGTTCG
>DMRV01000400.1 GCA_003456455.1 Flavobacteriales bacterium | reverse complement strand
CGTATACAAATTCATTATTCTCAGAATGTATGCTGAAGCTGTAATTGGAATGGATAGCTGAAAAGCTTAAAATGGACTTGTTTCTTTTCTCGTGTCTAAATTCAAACCCTATAGTAGGAGATGAGTGATCTACGTTGTAGCTAATATTGTCAACGTCATAATAGTAATAGTGTTCATTCAAAGTATACGGGAATATGGCATTTTCATCCAATAGACTCATTCCTCCAAGTAAAGCAATGGAAGAGTTCTGAGGGTACGCAGTCATTAGCGCCAAACTACTGAGAATTACAATCAGCTTTAATTTCATCTCTGAATAATTATCTGTTTTCTTTCTATCAGTCCATTCAACAGAACACATTCAAGAATATAGAAACCCGGTGAAAGTTGAGAGACGTTAACCAAATAGGTTAACTCATAATTGGTGATTGATTCGGATAAAACCACATTACCTTTGGTATCCCACAGGGTTACGAGTTTGATGCTATCCTTAGACTTTACAGTAAAATTATTGCTTGCTGGGTTCGGAAACACATTAACCACGTCAATAGATGTAGTAAACTGACTCTGGAGTTTATTGCTCTCAGTAGATTCACCACATTCTTTAATTAAAGCGGTATATGAAGCGTTGTAGGGTGCTTCAAATCCAGGAATGATGTCAATAGAAGTTGATGAACTGTGACGTATGTTCTCTCCAGGTGATACAGTGTAACCAGAAGAAGTAGATAGAGTGCCTTCAAAAAATAAACTTCCTTCTGAGGATGACGTTGTTACGAATCCGCCCGTCTCACAACAATCGTCGTTTATGAGTGTTGTCCACTTAAAATCCGGAACATCAGGGCCGTAATCAAAGCTAGCCACTTTGGTTGAATGTTCAATTTTGGGATACATCACGCAATTGTCGACTGTAACCCTCATTGTATACACAAATTCCCCAGCAACTAAATTGCCATTAATTGTACCATCCCACATGAGCGTAAACACATCGTCATGTATCCTTAAGAAATCTGTTAACACTTGGTCGCTACTAGTAGATAAATCGTAGTCAAGGTTCGTTAAACCGTTAGGATTAAAGTACTCCCATGTCTCCTGGTTACCCCATCTATCTACAACTAAAAATTCTACGTAGTTAGCTCGTTTAAGGTTCACTATTAGTGGATTGAAATCTGTAATTGCATTCATGCTGAAACCTTCCGCTATCTCTAACTCCGTTTGACTGTTATCATTGGGATTCCACATAATAGCAACAGCCTCACTATCTTTGTTTCCTGCACAAGGGTGATCACAATAGGGTATTTTTTCAAGCTTTACATTATCGACTAGTAGGTATTTATTACTTCCAAAGTCATGATCTTCGTAAGTACCCATCATATTTTCGCCTTTAATTGCCAAATGATTAAAATTTTCCAAAATCGTGGCATGTTCCATTTCACCCTCAAAATGATTCCACACATTTGGATCGTGATCCTGAGAAGATATTGGAATTGTATAGTGGATTAGGTGGTTTATCCCAGGGTCCTCGCAACTAACCAGATTATTGCCGATAAACTCATCATCCATTATATAAACATTCAATTCAGAGTTAATGGAGTTTCGTGGCATAAAATCAAACGAGAGTTTATAACCGTATATTCGATTCGACAATGGTTGATTATTAACTGGGGCAAGTTTAATTTGCGCTCCTTCGCATGGACCGAAACCAATACAATAAGTGCCGGTCTTACTAACAACGTGCCGTTGAACGGGCTCCCACTGCATGGTAAATCTGTCACCGTTAACATACCAGTCTGAAGAACCAAATGGTTTCCAGTCTTCTAATCCTTCTAATTTGCCTTCTCCCATATTTCCGTCGAAACCATCATCTCGACCATGTTCAAAAGAATGGTTAGGAACTAAATTTTGAGAAGATGAGAAAAAAGAAAGCAGAAGTAGAACTGCTGAAATTCTAGTTTTCATTTTCTTCAAGTTTTTCGATACGAGCATTCAATTCAATAACTCTAAGAGAGAGCTCTTCAACCTGCCGAAGAAGCTTTGCATTTATTTCTAGTACATCAACACCACTTTTCACAACTTCTTCCGCAGAAGGAATATTTGGAAGGTGATGATTTTCTATGATAAACTTCTCCAGTTCGTTGTAACTTAATAATTCGTACCCGTCTTCAAATACGAAGTCCGCCCAAGAGTTCTGAGTTGCAACATCTACTTTTAGCCTTTCAGTTCGAATACCATCCTCGACATATAAACGATATCCGCCAGGATTGGTTCTATTTAATGAGGGCCCAATATAAACAACGCCATCATTGCTCACAGAAAAAGTGTTTCCCGATGCCGTTTTCGTCATTAGAACGTATTCGTTGTTGGATGACCCAGTGTTTTCAATCAATACCCCATACACATTGTTTTCATTACCTGGGAGATTTAATGAATTGGTTGAATTCCCGTTGTAAACATGAAATTCAGATTTTGGTTCAACAGCACCAAATCCCACCTTTCCAGCAGGCGTAAACGTAGCAAGGATAGTCGAATTGTAGATGTTATCACCTTCATATTCGATAGTAAGGTTTCTATCCTTAGTCGCTGTACTAGTATTTGATCCAGTCCACCCAATTGCGAGTTTTTTTGGATTTATAAACACATTTGCATCTAAATCGTATAAATAGAATTCTCCTCTTAGATTTAAAACTCCTAACGGACTTTGGTCGATACCACCAATTATAGTATGTCCTTGAGGTGTAACAGAAAAGACGGTTGAATTTTGTGGTCCAGGAGGCAAACCAACATTGTGTGTAGTATTGACAATTTTGAAAGCATATTTATACGGATTATTGTCAAAAATATCCACGCTTGTCTTTATCAGAAGACCATCAATTGTTGAAGAACCTGAAGAATGCCTCGTGTTGATGGCTAGTTTGGCTGTTTGGCTTCCAGTAGAAATATTCGTTCCTACAACCATATTTTCAGATCCAGAATTGGAATTATTGGTTTGTGGAATTTGTACTTGTGCATAGCACGTACTCGCAAAGCAAGTGGCCACAAGAAAGTTTGTGATTTTCATCGATAATTTAGTAGTTGTGATTCACTATTCAAGATAGGTATAAAATGGGTCACATCCTATTTATGGGAAGAAGGTAGGTCGCAGCTTCAACTAGGATCTATTCCTCTATTCGAAGGTAGTGTATCTAGTTTATGAATATCCTATTCTTCTGTACATACCAAAAACACAGGGGTTTTGGAATTACACGCGATTCCAAACGCATGTTCGGGATATTCCGAACAATCATTGAACCCCTAGAAACCTCTTTTAAAGGTCAAGTGAGATCTATAATCTGTATATTCACACCGCTATACAGTGATTCTGAGCGATTTATCCCTCCTGCACTCGATTTACTTGTTTACCGGCTTGCTCTAGAAAAACAGAGCATTGCACTATGTTGATTTTGAGTGTTTTACGCGATTGAGTTCGAATCCCTCCCTCTCCGTTGAGGTGGTCCCGGAAATTAGGACAGCGATTTAGAAATTATAAATTGCGAAACTATGAAGAGGACCAAACGCGTATTCAGTTCAGCGTTCAAAGCTGAAGTAGCCCTTGAGGCGATTAAAGGAGTAAAAACGGTATCAGAACTGGCCCAGAAGTATGAGCTTCACCCTGCACAGATCACCCAGTGGAAGAAGCAATTCTTGGATCAAAGTGCCTCTGTATTCGAGAGTGACAAGAAGAAAAACGAGGAGTTGGACCAACTCAAGAAGGAGCGGGACGAGCTTTTTCGTCAGATGGGTGAGTTAAAATTTGAGAACAACTGGTATAAAAAAAACTCAAATGATGCCGCCATCAGAAAAGATGAAGCTTGTAGATATGCGCAGTTCAGAGGTCTCCATTGCACATCAATGCAGACTACTAAACCTCTCTAGGAGCCGCCTGTATTATACTCCGAAGGGTATTCCTAGCGATGAACTAGAGATGATGCGTCTATTGGATGAGTTTTACATCCAGGATCCTACACGTGGGACGCGTAGAATGCGTAATGAACTGCGTAAGCACGGTTTTGATATTGGCAGAAGGCGTACACGTCGTTTAATGCAAGCGATGCGCCTAAAGACCGTTTATTGCCGTCCACGCACTACGGTTATTGACCCTGCGCAGTACTAATATCCTTATCTATTACGCAACTTGGAGATTAAGCATGTTAATCAAGTATGGGCGATGGACATTAGTTACATCCCAATGAAAACAGGATACATGTATCTACTGGCTATCATTGACCTTAAGAGCAGATACATTGTGGGTTGGAGCTTATCCAATACCATGGAAACCGCTTGGGTAAATGCTACCTTAGAGGTGGCCTTTGGCAGGTACGGAACCCCTGAGATCATCAACACCGATCAAGGGAGTCAGTTTACCTCTAGCGAGTATATAGACTTCATTAAATCCAAAGAAAACATTCAGATATCCATGGATGGAAAAGGAAGGGCCATTGACAATGTGTACATCGAAAGGTTCTTTAGAACCATTAAATACGAAAAGCTGTACCTTCAAGAACTCTGCAATGGGCACCAGGTTGAGAAAGCTTGCAGTGAGTTCATAGACTATTACAATCTACGTAGAGACCATTCTTCTCTTCAAGACAAAACACCTTTCCAGGTCTATTCCTTGGCTGCTTAAAAACAATCATTAACTTTAACTAACTCAAAAGCTGTTTAACAAACGGGACCAGCTCACCGTAACTTGACTTCGCAATACACTGAAAGTCAACATTTTACAAGTGCGATTTCGTACTTGGGGTACGATTTGGGGACGAAAGCATGCTTGATGGAAGACTTCGTCAAACATTCGTCCCTTTTCTATCAAAAGCAAGATACATCTTCTCGCAAATCGACGCAAGTTGCACGCAACCATTTTTTCGTCTGGGTGTGTGATTTTGAGAATTGAGTCGTAACTATTAGTATATCAGGATTATATCATATCTCTGTAGGTAGGGCACGCGGCACGGATATATATGTATACCGTGCCGCGTGCCTTACCTGGGTGTAAACGTCCCTTGATGATCCGATTGATGACGATAATTCCATTTGTGTTAAGACTGTTGTCATACTAGAACAATGTTTCAAGTGGAATAGCATTTAAGCGTTTATTAGACGACTAGTAGGTCTCAAGTATTTAATCTTTGGGCTATGACAGAAGTATCATAACGCGTTTGGTCCTTTTCATAGTTTCGTAATTTATAATTTCTAAATCGCTGTCCTAAATTCCGGAACCACCTCACATGAATCTCTAAATAACTGTACT
>DMRV01000065.1:10911-16229 GCA_003456455.1 Flavobacteriales bacterium | reverse complement strand
GAAGTAATGTAGCCCCTAATCCAGAGCGATTCTCAAAACGTGTTCAATTGAGTACTTTCGCGGCTCGAATTATGGCTAAGATTTCTAAGACAAACCGACCGTCCGTTATAAAGGATTTGAAGAGCAATGATGAAGCATTCGCTCTGAAAGCAATTGAAAAAATCAAGAAAGGTGGTGACGCATCTTACATTAATGATGTGTTGGAGGCACTTTCCGCCACTACCGAACTCGGTATTGAAAATGCCATCTCGCAACTCCTTTTTGATCTAAAGGACAAGGAAGCTGTGGAGGAATTAGTAAACCATTGGAGCAACCCTGCTTTTACTGAAATTCGAGTTTTAATACTTTCGGCTTGCTGGCAATCCGGAATAGATTTGAGCCATCGCTTACCTGATTTTGTTACCGTTGCTACAGCAGGAACGTATATGGAATGCTTAGAGGTTTTAACTGTAATTGAGAATTGGGAAGCAATCAGTGATCAAGAAGTACTAGAAAACGAGACAATTCGTTTGAAGGCTTTCTTATCAGAATCAGACACACCTGAGAACGATGAGATGATTTTCAGCATTGTGGAAGAACTAGAGAAATTTGTTGTGCAATAGTTTCTAAAGTTGACCGTTATCGAGCCGTTATCAAATAAAATGCAACGAACTATCAAACAACTATTTTTCTCTCTTGCTATTATTTCATGCTTCGTTTCAACGAATGCAGAAGCACAAACGAAGAACGATAGTCTGCTACAGTTTTCGGGGATTTTACTTACGCGAGACAGCTTGGAGGCCATACCGTTTGCAAATATTCTTATCAAAGGAACAAAGCGCGGAACAACGTCTGATTATTTCGGGTACTTTTCGTTTGTGGCCGAACGTGGCGACACTATTCAGTTTTCATACATCGGCTTTAAAGACGCTCTTTTTACGATTCCTGACTCATTAGACCGAAAGAACTACTCTCTTATTCAAATGATGGACGGAGATACGATTACGTTACAAGAAGCCGTTATCTATCCGTGGCCGACCAAAGAGCAATTTCGTGAAGCATTTCTTAGTCTTCGTTTACCAGAAGACGACAAGCAGCGTGCAGAGCGCAATTTGGCACGAGCTGAAATGAAGGAACGAATGGAATACATGGGCATGGATGGAAGTGAAAACTTTACCTACGCTATGCAGCAACACGGTGCGCAGTTGTATTACGCTGGACAACTTCCTCCAAATAACTTATTGAATCCACTAGCTTGGGTCAAGTTTATTAAGGCTTGGAAAAACGGAGATTTCAAGAGGAAGAAAAGAGAGAGATATTAAGCTTGAAACAATTCCTGCACATACAACCAAAAGCGTGGCTAGTAACGCTTTTACTACTCGCAATTTGCGGCCAAGTATTCGCGCAAAAAGCTACCGTTACAGGTAAACTACTAACCGAAGAAAACGAAGGAATTGCTTTTGCAGCCGTTGCAGCAATAGGATACACAGGCGGAACTACAACCGATAGTGTTGGGAATTACGTGCTTTCCATTCCTGCCAATACCAAGCTTAAAATTTCGTTCTCACACCTGAACTATGACACGCAGGTGTATGAATTAGAATTGGCGGCCGGTGAAGTGAAAAAGCTGAATCGCATTCTCAAATTCAAGGAAAACATCATCAATGAGGCGGTGGTAAATGACGATGCCAATCGGGACAATACAATGATGCGTATTGACCCAAAGATTACCCTAGAAATACCAACTATTAGTGGTGGAATTGAAGCAGTTCTAAAAACACTTCCTGGCGTAAGTTCCAATAACGAATTGAGTTCACAGTACAACGTGCGTGGTGGTAATTATGATGAAAACCTGGTGTATGTAAATGATATAGAAATTTACCGACCATTTTTGGTGCGTTCTGGACAACAAGAAGGGCTGAGTTTCATTAATCCTGACCTAGTTGGAAGCCTGAGTTTTTCCGCAGGTGGGTTTGAAGCCAAGTATGGCGATAAGATGTCTTCTGTTTTGGATGTAAAATACAAGCGTCCACGGAAATTTGCAGCCACAGTTGCCGGGAGTTTGCTCGGTGGATCTGTGCATGTTGAGGGTTCTTCTAAAGACTATCGTTTCTCCTATTTGTGCGGATTTAGATACCGTACAAACCAATACATTCTAGGAAGTTTAGATACCGATGGTGCTTATCGTCCTCAATTCATGGATGCACAAGGGCTTTTAAACTTTGACATAAATGAAAAATGGAGCGTTAGTGCCCTGGTAAATTATGCGCAAAACAAATACAATTTCATTCCTGAAAACCGAGAAACAGACTTCGGAACAATAAGCGAAGCGCTACGTTTTACCGTATTCTTTGATGGGCAAGAAGTGAACACATTTGAAACGATGCTTGGTGCCTTAACGGCAGAATATCGTCCCGAACCAAAATTAAAACTGAAGCTGATTGCTTCTGGTTTCCGTTCTAACGAAACAGAAACGTTTGATGTACAAGGACAATACTTTTTAGGGCAATTGGAGAACAATTTTGGGTCGGACAATTTGGGCGAAGTGGCGTTCAACCGTGGTATTGGAACATTCTTGGACCATGCTAGAAACTACTTGACTGCCAACGTGGTTTCGCTTCGTCACATAGGAAAATGGTTTGATGGCTATCGTATTCTCGATTGGGGCATTAAGTATCAGTATGAGGACATCACCGACAGATTGAGCGAATGGAACGTTATAGATTCATCCGGTTTTTCGTTGCCACTTAACCCGAATCAATTACAAGTTTTTGATGTTCTAAAAACAACAATCAAGTTGCAAAGCCATCGAACAAGTGGTTTTATTCAAAATACGTGGATGTTCTCGGACACAAGCAAGCACAAGTTAACAGCCGGTGTGCGCTTCCATTACTGGGATGTGAATAAGCAGTTTATCGCCACTCCGCGCGCCAACTATTCCTTCGATCCGCAATGGGAAAAAACAGACATGATTTTTCGTGCATCGGGTGGAATGTACTACCAGCCGCCCTTCTACCGTGAATTGCGAGATTTGGATGGCAACTTAAACAAAGACGTTCGTGCGCAGCAATCTTATCACGCTGTTGTTGGTATGGATTACAATTTTAAGGCTTGGAGAAGACCGTTTAAACTTGTTGCTGAAGTTTATTACAAGTACTTGAACGACCTAGTCACATACGAGATTGACAATGTTCGAATTAGATACTACGCACAGAACAACTCACGTGGTTACGCCACCGGGCTTGATCTGAAAGTGAATGGTGAGTTTGTAAAAGGAATTGAATCTTGGGCAAGCATGTCTGTAATGACGGTTCAAGAAGACATTATAGACGATTTCTATTACGATTACTTGAATTCGGATGGTGAAACAATCGTGTTTGGGATTACAGAAAACTCCACTCCTGCGGATAGTATAAAACGTACGCCAGGTTTCATACCAAGGCCAACTGATCAGCGTGTCAACTTCGCACTTTACTTCCAAGATTACGTGCCCAAATTGCCATCACTAAAGATGCACTTGAACTTGGTATTTGGCTCTGGAATGCCATTCGGACCACCTGACAACACGCGTTACAGAGACACACTTCGAATTCCTCCTTACCGAAGGGTTGACATCGGTTTCTCTTACATGCTTTTGGGTGAAAAGAAAAAATTTGTTGGGCCTAAGAATCCACTTAAATACTTCAAGTCTATTTGGATTAGCTTCGAGGTATTCAACCTTCTTGGAACAAACAACACATTGAGTTATTTGTGGATTTCTGACATTACCAATCGTCAGTACGCAGTCCCTAACTTCCTAACGGCAAGAAGAATAAATGCCAGAATTGTAATGAAATTCTAATGAGAGTAGTAGGCCGTATTCCGCATCCAAGTATTACGATTACCATTTTCGAATACAACGAAAAGTATACGCTAAAAATGGAGGCCGGACCAATGGAACAGTCTTACAAAATCACCATCGACCAAATTGGCAATCTTGGAAATCTACGTAAATTGGTTGACGAGCCGTTCCTAAAAGAGTGCTTAGCACATTTCAACGCCATGTTTCTTTCTTGGAAAGCTACGGTTGAAAGACACGAAGGAGTCTAACTTTGGCACCAATGCGTTGCCGTCTGTCCTTAATAGTCATATTTATCAGCATCTCTTTCTGTTCCATGGGGCAAGAGAAGAAGCAGAAGCGCATTGAACTCTTGAACGCAGAAGTTTTGGAGTATGACGAAAGCCTTGGAACGAAGGCGCGCAGATTACTAGGAAACGTAAGTTTTGAGCATGAAGGCGCCATAATGAATTGCGACAGCGCTTACCTGTATGAAGACAATAGCATGGACGCTTTCTCAAAGGTGTACATCGTTAAAGGTGATAGTATCAAAATGTGGTGCGATGAGCTGAACTACAACGGCAATACCGAATTCGCCAAGGCCAAACGCAACGTAAAACTTATTGACAGAGAAATGACGCTCACCAGCCAAAAGTTAGATTACAACATGGCTACCGAGCAAGCTTGGTACAACACGGGCGGAAAAATCGTAGATAGCGAGAATACACTCACAAGTCTTGTGGGTTATTACTACAGTACGTTGGAGGAAATGTTCTTTAAGGATAGCGTGAAACTGGTCAATCCTCAATACACGCTTCACTGCGATACGCTTAGGTACAATGCAAAAACCGAAGTGGCTTTCTTTCTCGGGCCAACTAAAATCATCAGTGATGAGAACACGATTCTCTGCAATTTCGGTTGGTTTGATACCGAATTAGACATTGCGCAATTCAGTAATAAAGCAACGGTTTACAGTTCAGAGCAATCTATATTGGGAGACAGCCTTTATTACAACAAGAAGCATGGTTATGGATTGGCTCTTGGAAATGTGGTTGTTTCAGATACAGCTCAGAATATTATTCTCACAGGTGGAAAGGCTAAGTATTATGAGGTTGGAAACATGGTACTACTAACCGATAGTGCGGTGATGATTCAAGACATGGGAGCGGACTCGCTCTTTCTTCATTCTGATACGCTACTCAGTATCGTTGACACACTTATAGACCGCAGAATTCTTTTCGCGTTTCATCACGCTAAATTCTTTAAGCCTGATATGCGCGGCAAGTGCGATTCGTTGGTGTACTCCTATGCCGACTCTACCATTCGTATGTATCGCGACCCAATTCTATGGTCAGACGAGAACCAATTGACGGCCGATAGCATGTGGATTCAGAATAGAAACAGCAGGATTGACAAACTCTACATGAAAGAGAATTCGATGATTATTTCTGAGGAAGATAGCGCCATGTTTAATCAGATAAAAGGCCGCTACATGACAGGGCATTTCAAGGAACAGAAACTG